>CAUQTL010000023.1:0-19655 GCA_963521035.1 uncultured Streptococcus sp. | reverse complement strand
TTACCGCGTGAGTCTAGGACTTCGCGAGCGTAAACATCAGTAATAATTGACATTTTTTACTCTCCTTATGAGTTAAATTTTTTACACCTCTATAATACCTTAAAACCCCTCCTTTTTCAAGAAAAAACGTTATCTTTGTGCAAATTTTCCTTAACTTTATAAAGTAATCGCTTTCTTTTGTCTGTTTTATTCTAACTTTTATGATATACTGTTTTCATGACAGATTTATCAAAACAATTACTTGAAAAAGCTCATGGTGGGCCAAAATTAAATCCGGATGAGCAAAGACGCTATCTTGGTACTTTTGAGGAAAGAGTTCTTGGATATGCAGATATTGATACAGCAAATAGTCCTCAGTTAGAAAAAGGTTTTTTATCTATTTTAGAAAACCTTCAGGAAAAAGCAGAGCCACTATTTGTAAAGATTTCTCCAAATATCGAATTTGACAAGCAAGTTTTCTACTTAAAGGAAGCTAAAGAAACTGATAGTCAAGCTACCATTGTATCTGAAGAGCATACTTCTTCTCCTTTTGGCCTGATTATCCATAGCAATGCACCAGTTCAAGTAGAAGAAAAGAACCTTCGACTTGCTTTTGCAAAACTTTGGGAAGTTAAAAAGGAAGAACCAGCCAAAACATCCTTATGGAAGAAATGGTTTGGCTAAATCATGCGCATATTTAATAAATGCCCGATATTGGCAGCCGTGTGCTCCAAATAGAGACTGGCATTTTTCAAACTATCTTCTAGAGGTTCACTTTTCTCCAAAATAGAAAAGGCAACTTGAATATTTTCAAATGGTAGGGAAGGTAAATCCTCAGCAAGACTACCGCAAATAGCAATAACAGGAACTCCGACAGGGGTTCTTTTTGCAACACCTATCGGAGCTTTACCTGCTAGGCTTTGACGATCTAGCCTTCCTTCTCCTACAACAACCAAGTCAGCATGTAAAACTTTCTTATCAAAGTTGATTAAGTTCAAGCAGGTATCAATTCCTGATACGATATTTGCCTGAGCAAAGGCACACAAACCGCCAGCAATGCCTCCACCAGCTCCTGCTCCTTTAATTTGCAATGTTGCAGGTGAAACTTTTTTATAAAAATCTTGGATTGCCTGATCTACGACTGCAAACATAGTAGGATGTAGGCCTTTTTGCTTACCAAAAGTATAAGTCGCACCTTGATGACCACATAAGGGACTCACGACATCTGCTAAAATACGAATTTGAACATCTTCTGGAATTTCATAGCGATTTTCTATTGAAACAGAAGCTAATTTTAGTAAGGATTGACCGCAAGCCGGTAAGACATTTCCGTCCCTATCATAAAATTGATAACCTAAACCAGCAGCAATCCCCAGTCCTCCGTCATTACTGGCCGTACCACCAACACCGATATAGATTTCTTTAATCCCTTGAGCAATGAGATAACGAATCAATTCCCCTATTCCACAAGTTTGGATTTGAAGTGGATTTCGTTTCTCTAGCGGAATTTTTCCAAGGCCAACTAAATCAGCAACTTCAAATAGTGCCAGTTGACTTTTTTGAAAATAGCGCCTGGCTTCTTTTTGTCCAAAAGCTCCTGTCACTTGGATCCATTTTTCTTCAAGGTCAATAGAATGCCGAATAGCATCTACTGTACCTTCCCCACCATCACCAACAGGACAGAGGAGACATTCTACATCTGCTATCGATTGTTGGAAGCCTCTTTTTATTGCTTCAGCTACTTGTTGAGCGGACAAGCTTTCCTTAAATGAATCTGGTGCAATTACAATCTTCATATTTTCCCTCATTCTAAACAGTCAATCAAAGGAAGAACTTCTAAAAAATCCCTCTTGTCAACATGATTCGGTATTTCTTTTTTGAGTACTTCTTTTGCACAAAAGGCGATTCCCAGTCCTGCTGACTTCAACATTAATAAGTCATTAGCCCCATCACCGATTGCAACCGTTCTATCTCTAGGAAGTTGCAGTTCCTTTCTCCATTGTTCCAGAGTCTCTTTTTTAACCTCGGGACTGATAATTTGTCCAACTAATTTTCCTGTTAGAAGACCGTCTTTGACTTCAAGTTGGTTGGCAGAAAAATAGGCAATTCCAAGAGATTTTGCTAATCTCTCAACTATTGGAGTAAATCCACCGGACACCAGACCAACTAGGATTCCATTCTTTTGGAGAATGGAAATGAATTCCTGGGCATTTGGAGATAGATGAATAGAGTTGAAGACTGTATCAAAGACCGAAACAGGAAGACCTTCCAACAAGGAAACTCTTTTTCTTAAACTGCTTTCAAAGTCTAACTCTCCTCGCATTGCCCGACTTGTAATCTGCGAAATTTCCTCCTCACGACCTGCCTCTCTACCCAAAAGATCAATCACTTCTTCTAGGATTAAGGTTCCATCAACATCCATAACACACAATCCTTTTACTTGAGACATCACTCCTCCTCTCTAAATAGCCCAAAAATCGTATGAAATCATCATACGATTTTATCTATTAATTAACTAAACTATGGTACAAGTCAAGGTATGACTTGCAGGCTGTATCCCATGAGAAATCACACTCCATAGCTTGTTTTTGTAGACTTCTCCAAACATCAGGATGGTTTCTATACAAGTCCAAAGCTGTTTGGAAAGTCCAATTCAACCAGTAAGGAGATAGATTGTCAAAGCTAAAGCCAGTACCGCTTCCTTCAATTGGATTAAAGGCTTTAACGGTATCTCGCAACCCACCAACTTCATGGACCAATGGCAAGGTTCCGTAACGCATAGCCATCATTTGAGACAAACCACATGGTTCAAAACGACTTGGCATAAGGAAGAGGTCACAAGCAGCGTAGATTTCTTGAGCTAGTTTGACATCAAAAGTGATATTTGCTGATAGCTTGTCTGGGTAGATTTGAGCAAACCATGAGAAAGCTCCTTCAAAGGCTGGATCTCCAGTTCCCAAAAGAACAATCTGAATATCATTTTGCAAGATATGGTGCAAACTTTCCACCACCACATCAAAACCTTTTTGACGTGTCAAACGAGAAACAATTCCCACCAGTAGAACATCAGTCCTAACGGGTAAGCCAACTCTTTCTTGCAATTTTGCCTTATTCTGGGCCTTCCCAGACAAATCTTCCTGATTAAAATGATAGTCTAAAAGGGCATCCGTCTGAGGATTATAAAGGTCAGCATCAATCCCATTTACGATACCAGAGACCTTACCAGACTCCATTCGAAGAATCTGATCCAAGTTACATCCAAACTGACTAGTCATAATTTCATGAGCATAGCTAGGCGAAACGGTTGAAACACGATCCGCATAGAGAATACCAGCCTTCATCCAGTTCAGACAGTTATTCCAGCGAAGGGTACCATCAGCATAACGCTCAAAGCCAACTCCAAACAAATCCCATAACATTCCTTCTGAAAATTGTCCTTGGAATTCCAAATTATGAATGGTTAAAACAGTTTTAATGCCCTCATAGGCTTGAATCCAACGGTATTTTTCCTTCAACAAGAAAGGAATCATAGCTGTATGGTAGTCATGAACATGGAGAAGATCAGGAATAAAGTCAATCCTTTCCATAGCCTCAATGGCAGCCAGTTGGAAAAAAGCAAAGCGTTCTCCGTCATCAAAATCACCGTAAACATGACCTCGGAAGAAATAATATTGGTTGTCAATGAAGTAGAAGGTCACACCATTTAAGACTGTTTTCTTAATCCCACAGTACTGTCTGCGCCAACCAACACTAACCTCAAAATGAAGCACATCTTCAATCTGATTTCCAAATTTAGCCTCTACCATGTCATAGTAGGGTAAAATTACTGCAACTTCATGTCCCGCTTTTACCAGTGATTTAGGAAGAGCGCCAATGACGTCTCCCAAACCACCTGTTTTTGAAAAGGGTGCACCCTCAGCTGCTACAAATAAAATTTTCATGAATGAATATCCTCTGTTACTTTAGCACCTTTCTTAACGACGACTGGATGTTCTGCAGTTCCACGGATCACTACTCCATCCGCAACTTCAACACCCTTGTCCAATATAGCGTATTCTACCTGAGCACCTTCTCCAATAACAACACGAGGGAATAAGATGCTATCTTTAACCAAGCTATCCTTATGGACATGAATATTACGTGATAAAACAGAATTAGCCACTTGACCTTCAACAATACTACCAGAAGCAAACTGAGAAGTACTTACCTTAGATGTATTGGCATAGTAAGTTGGCTCTTCGTTTTTGACCTTTGTATAAATCTTTTGGTTTGGTGAGAAGAGAGAATAGAACTTTTGCGATTCAAGCATATCGATATTCGCTTTATAATAAGACTCTACAGAATGAATGTTGGCTAGGTAGCCTGTGTACTCGTAGGCAAAAGCCCCTTCTTTTGCAGCCAAATCCCGTAAAACATAGCGCAACTTCTCTGGATGTTCTTTCTTAGCCTCTTCTTCTAAGCGTTCAATCAACCAAGGGGTATCAACGACAAAGATATCTGTCGACATATTGTAAACTTCATCTGATGATTTACTATCAAAGAGTTTATGAGAACGAACATGGTCTGTTTCATCCACTTCCAAGATTGCGTTTACTTCTGAAATGTCTTTCTTAGCTAGTTTTTTATAAACTACAGTGATAGGCCCTTTTGTTGTACTATGTAGATGGAAAACTTGGTTCAAATCAATATTAATCAAAACATCACAGTTGAGTGAAACTGTTTGGTTTGAGCCAGAACGTTTCAAGTAAGTAAGAAGTTGTTGGTAGTATTCTTTTCCAACTGTACTACTTTCCACACGAGTATTGTAAATACCTAGATAATAGTGGCTAAGAAGAGTTGACAAGCCCCACTCACGTCCTGAACGGATATGGTCAAAGACTGAGCTGATATTGTCTTGTTGGAAAATACCAAAAATACTACGGACACCAGCATTAGCAAGACTTGAAAGCGGGAAGTCAATCAAGCGATATTTACCACCAAATGGCAAACTAGCTACTGGACGGTGGTCTGTCAGTGTTGACATATCATGAAAACCAACTGTGTTTCCTAAAATGGCAGAATATTTATCAATCTTCATCTGTTGCTACCCCCACTACTTCATCATATCCTACAACTTGTACTTCTTCTGTTCCATCAATTTCGACACCATCAGAAATAACTGCACCTTCACCAATAATGGCACGTTTGATTTTAGCTCCCTGACCGACAATTGCACCACTCATGATAACTGAATCTACTACTTCTGCCCCTTCGCGAACTTGCGCACCTGTTGAGAGGATAGAATGTTTAACAGTTCCATCTACGAAACAGCCATCGACAACCAAGGAATCTTCCACATGAGCATTTGCCCCAAGGAAGTTTGGTGGTGAAATTAAGTTTCTTGAGTAAATCTTCCATTGACGGTTACGGCTATCCAAGGCATTTTCTGGTGAAATATATTCCATGTTAGCTTCCCAAAGTGACTCAATAGTACCAACATCTTTCCAGTAGCCATTAAACTCATATGCATAGACACTTTCACCTGACTCAAGGTAATTTGGAATGACATTCTTACCGAAGTCTGACATATCGACATTGCTCTTTTCAGCAGTAACAAGCATATTGCGCAGACGTTGCCAATCAAAAATGTAAATTCCCATAGAAGCTTTTGTAGATTTAGGTTGAGCTGGTTTTTCTTCAAATTCAACAATGCGGTTATTGGCATCTGTGTTCATAATACCAAAACGACTAGCTTCTTTAAGAGGGACGTCTAAAACCGCTACTGTCAAGCTGGCATTATTATCTTTGTGAGACTGGAGCATATCATCATAATCCATTTTGTAGATATGGTCCCCAGATAGAATCAAGACATACTCAGGATTGACACTGTCGATATAATCAATATTTTGGTAAATAGCGTGGCTAGTCCCCTCAAACCAACGATTTCCTTCACTTGCAGAATAAGGTTGAAGAATAGAGACACCAGAATTGATACCGTCTAGTCCCCAGCTTGAACCATTACCAATATGGTTGTTGAGAGCAAGTGGTTGGTACTGTGTAATGACTCCAACATTGTTGATGCCTGAGTTGGCACAGTTTGAAAGAGCAAAGTCAATGATACGGTAGCGCCCACCAAATTGCACAGCTGGTTTTGCAATGCTTTGAGTGAGTTTACCGAGACGAGTTCCTTGCCCACCAGCAAGAATCAAAGCTAACATTTCATTCTTCATTTTCTACTCCTTTTTGGTTTTTACTTGTGACGGTTTTAGTAGGTTTCAATCGACGTTTGATTTTCCAAACACTTGCTCCCATAGCCGGTAGGGTAAAGGTCAAGGTCTGCTCATAATCTTTCCATAGTCCTTCTTGCGTTTGAACAGTTTGATTATGTTCTTTCCAAACGCCTCCCCACTCTTCTAACTCAGTATTCCAGACTTCTTCGTAAATCCCTGCAACAGGAAGTCCGATTGTAAAATCTTTTCGTTCAACAGGTGCCATATTAAAGATACAGACTAACATATCATCCTTCTTACCCTTACGGATGAAGGAAAGAACACTCTGGTCTCTATTATCCGCATCGATGATTTCAATACCATCATAGCTGGTATCAATTTCCCACAGACAGCGGTGGTCTTTGTAAAACTGGTTTAGCTGAGAAGTGAAATACTTCATCTTAGCATTCATTGGATCTTCTAGGTTAGACCATTCCAACTGTTCTTCAGATTTCCATTCTAGGAATTGCCCATATTCACTACCCATGAAGAGCAATTTCTTACCAGGGTGACAAATTTGGTAGGTGTAGAGATTGCGCAAGCCTGCGAATTGATTATAGCGATCTCCCCACATCTTGTGCATCATACTCTTCTTGCCATGAACCACTTCATCGTGTGAGAATGGTAGGAGATAATTCTCTTTGAAGACATACATAAAGCTGAAAGTCACCAGGTTAAAGTCATATTTACGGTAAATAGGGTCTTCTTCGTAGAATCGGAGGATATCATTCATCCAGCCCATATTCCACTTGTAGTCAAATCCTAAACCACCAAGCTCTTTCATTCCCGTAATCTTGGTTGCTGACGAACTTTCTTCTGCGATCATCATCACATCTGGATGAACTAGTTTAATCACATCATTTAAGCGTTGAAGGAAATAATATCCCTCATAGTTGAGATTGCCACCATCTTTATTAGGTGTCCATGGAGCATCATCGTAGTCTAAATAGAGTATATTGCTGACAGCATCCACGCGAATACCATCTAAATGATAAAAATCAATCCAAAACTTAATACTAGAAATCAAGAAAGACTGGACTTCATTCTTTCCAAGGTCAAAATTGAGTGCTCCCCAACCGTAGTTATGAGCCTTATTATGGTCTTGGTACTCAAAAGTCGGTGTCCCGTCATAATAAGCTAAGGCATCATCATTAATGGTGAAATGACCAGGTACCCAGTCTACAATAACCCCAATATTGTTTAAGTGACATTCCTCAACAAAATCTTGAAACTCTTCAGGGCGACCATAGGCATGCTCTAGAGCAAAGTAACCCATAAGCTGATAGCCCCAACTCAAACCTAGTGGGTGAGACATCAAAGGCATAAACTCAATATGAGTATAGTTCATCTCAACCAAGTAAGGAATGAGTTCATCTTTCAATTGAGCAAAACTATAAGGTGTGCCATCAGGATTTCTCTTCCAAGAGCCAGCATGAGCCTCGTAAATATTGACAGGACGCTCTTCAAAGCTCAAGCGTTTTCTCCGAGCTAACCAGAGACCATCCTTCCATTTTTTCTCTGGGATTTCTGTTAAAATAGCCCCAGTACCCGGACGTGCCTCATACCTTACAGCCAAAGGATCAATTTTCATCAGCTGATAACCATTTGCACGTGTGATATGATACTTGTAAATTTGGCCTTCATGAGCAAGGCTGGTAAAGACTTCCCAGACACCAAATTCATTTCGTTCCATTGGAATTTGATTTTCTACCCAATTGGTGAAATCTCCTACCAAGTGGACAGCCTGAGCGTTGGGAGCCCACACACGAAATGTATAACCGTACTCTCCATTTAGTTCTTCCCTATGTGCTCCTAGATAATGCTGAAGGTGAAAATTTTCTCCTGTCATAAAGGTGCGCAAAGCTTCTCTTTTATCCATAATACCTCCTCTTTTCTGTAAGCGTTTTCTATAGATTTATTATACTACCTTTTTAGGGAAGATTCAAGTAAATTACGGAATTTGCAAAAAAATCTTTTGAAAGTCTTCAACAAATTCACTGATGTGTTCACTTGTAAATCAAGAACTTTTCAGAAACGCTTTGAAAACGAATTGTTTTTTTATAATACTATCATAAAGTTCGTTATTTAGCTAACAAAAATATAATTTTAAGTAAAAAAATAAAGCAAGAAACGAATTTCCTGATTTTACATTTCATTTCACATCAAAAACAATGGATTTGACATTTGTCATCGCTTCAATACTATATTTAATTCCTTGCACTCCAGCGCCAGAACCTTTGACACCAAGGAATGGGAAATTATCTGGACCACGCTGGGTTTTATTATTTATATGAACTGTACCCACTTCAAGTTTTTCAGCAATTTCAAATGCTTTTTTGAAATCATTTGTAAAGACTGAGGATTGAAGGCCGAATTCAGATTCGTTGGCAAAGGCAATGGCTTCCTCTACACTAGCCACACGGATAATTGGTAAAACAGGACCAAATGGCTCTTCCCATGCCACTTTCATATCTTTTGTAACTTGGTCAAAAAGCACTGGCCATAGAAGATTGCCTTCGCGTTTGATTGGTGTAAGAGCCTGAGCACCTTTTTCTTGTGCATCATCAATCAAGCCCCAAATAAAGTCTGCTGAAGCATTGTCGATAACTGGTGTGATATCAGCATTGTCGAATGGATCGCCAACTGTTAATTTAGTAACCTCTGCTTGAAGCAAAGCAGCTAGTGTATCTGCTACACTTTCGATAACAATAACACGTTTAATGGCTGTGCAACGTTGACCTGAATAGCTAAAGGCACCCGCAACAATTTGCTTGGCAGCATGTTCCAAATCTGCATCTTCTAGTACTAAGGCTGCATCTTTCCCACCAAGCTCCAACATGATTGGACGCATACCAGCTAAACGACCAATACGTTCTCCGATAGGAGTTGAACCTGTAAAGTTGATGAAGTTGACTTCTTTGTGTTCAATGATATAATCCCCAATTTCTGAACCACGACCCGTAATGGTATTGAAAACACCAGCCGGAATCCCTGCTTCTTCAAACGCTTTAGCCAACAAGAGCCCAGAAATAGAACCTTGTGTTGGTGGCTTAAACATGACTACATTCCCTGCAATCAAGGCAGGTGCAATTTTAGAAGCAGATAAATTAACTGGATAATTAAAGGGAGCGATAGCCAGCACGACACCAACTGGCTCGCGACGAACAACGGCCAATTTATTTTTACTTGCTGCTTCAAAACCGCCACCTTCCATTGCTTGTCCAGTGATACGGAGACCTTCCTCAGCAGCATAGCGAATCAAGTCTGCGGTACGCACCACTTCTCCAATAGCTGCTTTAATTCCCTTTGCCACTTCTTTGGCAAGTATAGTACCAATTTCTTCCTTATCACGTTCTAAAATAGCTGCTGTTTTGTGCAAATAAGCCGCACGTTCAACTGCTGATAAAGCTCGCCAAGCTGGCAGGGCTGCACGCGCAGCTTTCATAGCCTCATCTACTTCTGCCTGAGTCATAGCTGGAACAGTCCCTAATTCTTCTTGGTTTATTGGTGAATAAATCGTAATTTCTTTTTCAGCTGATTTCCATTTTCCATTTACTAAATTCTGATATCTTGTCAAATTCTCGTCCTCCTGAAAATGATTAAGATATATTTTACCAAATTTTCAGAAAATTACAACCCTTTTTGCAATTTTTTTGAGATTATTTTCACAAGCTTGGTTTTTCAAACTATTTGAAACTTGATTCTAATCTTCATTGAAAACTTATAAATGATAAAAAGGATTAGACAATCTAACCCTTTTTAGTTTATGCATTTAAGAGAGTACTTTTAGCACTGCGACACTAGTATCATCAATGACATTTTCTTGTTTCGAACGACTATTGGTCACAAGCATTTCTAGATTTCCTGCATTTTCAAAGTATAAGGAAGTTCCCTTGGCATTGAATACTACCAATAGATGTTCTGGCCCCCCGTGAATCTCGTAAACAATCCATCCGCTATTTTCTGCAGCTGTGTGAACAAAGACATGACGGTAAACTTCTTCGTATGTAGGATAAGAAAAGGCGCTAGTCTGTGTTTTCAGTCGAATAATTTGACGGACAAAGTCAATGCTTTCTTGTCTTTCATTGATTAAATCCCAGTTTATTTGGTTAACACTGTCAGGAGCGTTGTAACTATTCATAGCACGTTCTCGGTCTGCCGAAGTGAGTTGTCCATGTTCACCCGTCGGAATTAATTTGGTTCGACCAAATTCTTGGCCAATTTCCATAAAGGACATTCCTTGCATGAGAAGGTTCATTGCTGTCGCTGTCTCAACCTTGCGCATAATCTGGTCTGAACTTTGATCAGGATGAAGAGTCGCCAACAAATCATGAAGATTGTAATTGTCATGGGCTTCAACATAGTTGAGAACCTGGTTTGGACTGAGATAAGAACCCAATTCTCGGCTACCAAGAATGGCCTTGGCAATGATTGGTTCAGTGGCTGCACCACTTACAAATCCTGACTTGATTGCACCATAAACTTCTCCTCCTTTGACCGCATCACGCTGATTATCATTGAAGAATCCGATATTTGGCATTTGGTAGGCATTATCCTTCTTGGCCTTATCATAAGTTGCAAGACCTGTTCCCATATCCCAGCCTTCTCCATAAGTGATAATACGGGGATCAACCTCATCTAGCGCCCAACGAATCGCTTGCATGGTTTTGACATCATGAATACCCATCAAGTCAAAACGGAAGCCGTCAATATTGTATTCCTGTACCCAGTATAGAAGAGAATCAATCATGTACTTGCGGAACATTTCGTGTTCACTGGCTGTTTCATTTCCAACACCTGTTCCATTCTGGAAGGTACCGTCTGGATTCATACGATAGTAGTAATCAGGGACAGTTGTTTGGAAAGGTGCATCAACCGTTGAAAAGGTGTGATTATAAACCACGTCCATAATGACACCAATCCCCGCATCGTGATAGGCTTGAACCATGGTCTTCAAATCACGAATGACCTGCCCTGGATCATCTGGATTACTAGAAAAACTTGGTTCTGGTGCATTGTAGTTTTGAGGGTCATAACCCCAGTTATAGGTTACATTTCCATCCTCATCGTATTCCTTATGGCGATCAAAGATAGGCTGGAGTTGAACATAGTTGCAGCCAAGTTCTTTGATATAGTCAAAGGCGGTTGCTTGTCCGAATTGGTTTACAGTTCCAGTCTGGGCAGCACCAAGGAAGGTTCCACGGAGATGCTCTGCAACTCCAGAGGTCGGAGATTTGGTTAAATCTCGGATATGCATTTCACAGATAACTGCTTTACATGGATTTTCCAAACGCCAAGGCGCTTCTGTTCCATGTTTGACCACAAATCCTTCTACTTGTCTGTCTTGATGAGAAAGAATTACGGAACGTTTGCCGTCAGGACTTGTGGCAATCGTGTAAGGATCTCTCGTCACAGTCTGGTGGTGAGGAAAGTCAATCTGATACTGATAAGCCTTGCCAGCAAGATTTTCATCTAAGTCTAGACTCCAAACACCAATGGTATTGTACTTATGACTGTATGAATAGCTATTACCACGCTCTAGATTAAAGGTTTTCCAAATCGGAGCGTCGTTGCTGGTATTTTCGTAGACAACCACCTGTACAGCAGTAGCCGTAGGAGCCCAAAGTTTAAAGCTAGTCTGATAATCTGAAAGACTGTAACCTAGTTCTCCTTGGTAGCCCCAGTGGTGATCAAAACTAGCGCTATGTATTGCTCTATCAAAAGCAAATGGATTTTGATCTTTGTAGTAAGGACTAGCAATGGCTGAGTTTTCAGAATAATAAACAGTCTCGTCGCCCTCTAAAATCCAAACTTCTGTCAGAAGCGGATAGTAGTTATAACGCACGGAATATTCCTTAACTGTCCCATCAATCTCGACAGAAAACTTCAGGTTTTCTAACTTTTCTTGACTTGTAACTGTGAAGGAGAACTTTGCTCCAAAAAAGTTATTTTCATAATACAATTTTTCAACATTGTCCGCCTGTTTTCTACTAAATGAACAGGTTGCATAATCCCCGTTTTTTCGATGAAAATGGATGACTACAGGGTAATTTAACATTTCTTTTCCTAATTTCTAATTTTAATTTAATTTTTTATGTGGTGCTGATAGATTCAGCAATTTAATTTCTGACTCAAGATAGACTCAATTCATGTCAAAACACTTCAGGATAGACAGTTTCAGACTATCTAACATCTAGCCTTCTACTATTCTTTACAAACTTTCGAGCCAAGCTTCATCTCGAACTTCAATACCAAGTTCTTGTGCTTTTTGAAGTTTACTTCCAGCATCTGCACCTGCCACGACGAGGTCGGTCTTTTTAGAAACACTGCCAGTCACTTTAGCACCCAAACTTTCGAGTTTATTTTTAGCTTCTGAGCGCTTGAGCCGTTCCAATTTTCCAGTCAATACAACGGTCAAACCTGACAAGGCCGCATCTGCCACTACCGTCTGTCCTTTATAGTCCAGATTGACCCCAGCTTCTTTCAATTCTTTGAGGAGAATTTCAGAGCCTTCTGTCGCAAAATATGTCTGAAGACTCTTGGCAATCACACTACCCAGACTTTCAATACTAGCCACTTCATCTGAATCTGCCTGAGCCAGATTTTCAATCGAGTGGAAATGTTGAAGTAACAGCTGACTGGCCTTGCTTCCGACATGACGAATGCCCAAACCAAACAAGAGCTTTTCAGCAGAATTTTCCTTAGATGCTTGGATGGCCTGATACAGTTTAGCAGCAGACTTTTCCTTAACCCCCTCTAAAAGGAGGAAATCTTCTTCTTTCAAACGGTAAATATCCGCCACATCCTTGACTAAATTAGCAGCGAAAAGCTTCTCAACAATAGATGGACCAAGTCCTGTAATATTCATAGTATCTCGAGAGGCAAAGTGAATCAAACCTTCCATAATTTGGGCAGGGCAACGTGGATTGATACAACGGAGAGCCACCTCATCTTCAAAATGAAGCAAGTGACTGTCACAACTTGGGCAATGTGATGGAATATCTAGTTTTTCTTCAGAAAGACGTTTAGACTCTACCACACGCAAAACAGCAGGGATGATGTCACCAGCCTTATAAACGATAACCGTGTCGTCTTTGCGGATATCTTTTTCAGCAATATAATCCACATTGTGCAGAGTTGCACGGCTAACAGTTGTACCAGCTAGTTGTACTGGTGTGAGATTTGCAGTTGGGGTTACTACACCCGTACGGCCAACTGTCCAGTCAACTGAGAGTAGTTGGGCTTCTTTTTCTTCTGCAGGAAACTTGTAGGCTACTGCCCACTTTGGAGCCTTAACGGTAAAACCGAGTTCTTCTTGACCTGCTAGGTCATTGACCTTGATTACCACTCCATCAATATCATAAGGCAGATTTTCCCGTTCTTGTCCTACTTCTTGAATAAAATCCCAGATTTCATCTATATTTTCAGCCAAGATTCGCTTAGGATTGACCACAAAACCTAGTTGTTCTAGGTGCTTCAAAACCTTTTCTTGGCTATCACGAGTTGAAGGACTAGCTTCTTGATAGAGGAAGGTAGCAAGATTACGCTTGGCTACTACTGCCGTATCCAACTGTCGTAAGGTTCCTGCTGCCGCATTACGAGGATTGGCAAATTCAGGCTCCCCATTTTCTTGACGAGCTTGGTTGACCTGGTCAAAAGAAGCGCGTGGCATATAACATTCCCCACGAACTGTGATATCTAGTTCTTCTGGCAAGGTCAAAGGAATGTCCTTAACACGCTTGAGGTTTTCCGTGATATTCTCCCCAACAGAACCGTCTCCACGTGTTGCACCAACAACTAAAATCCCCTTTTCATAAGTAAGCGAGATAGACAAGCCATCGATTTTCAGCTCACAAATATAGGTCGGATGAGCCACTTCCTTACGAACACGCGCATCAAAAGCTTCAAGCTCCTCACGTGAAAAAGCATCCTGCAAACTATAAAGAGGATACTGATGACTGTATTTTTCAAAACCATCTAAAACCTTGCCACCAACACGATGGGTCGGACTATCTGCTAACACTTGATCTGGATAGGCAGTTTCTAACTCAACCAACTCTCGGTAAAGGCGATCATACTCACTGTCTGAAACCGAGGGATCATCGCTGGTATAGTACTCAGTCGCATAGCGATTGAGCAAGGCGACCAACTCATTCATTCTTTTATTCATAAAACTATTTTACCATAAATTAAGCCCTTCTCACAAACGAGAAGGGCGAAAAAACACTTAGATTGAAATTATTTTTGAAGTCCAAGCAAACTTATGTCTCTTTTTCAAAATGAGTTCGTACATAGCCTAGAGCTAAGAAGGATAAGGCGACAACTCCAAGTCCAATAATCAAGAAAGAATAAAGATGGACACTTGGAAGAAAGGTCATCAAACCTTTCGCAATCGGCATAAAGAGAATTGCCAGTGTAAAAATGGTACTCAATACCCTACCCAAATATTCTCCATCAATCTTGGTCTGTACCTGTGTAAAGAAGTGAATATTAAAAATCGTCATAAAGAGTTCACAAATCAGGTTTCCAGAAAAGGTTAAAATATTGGGCAGTGGCAAACCCATCATGAAAACTCCTACTCCTGTTAAAATCAATAAGAACAAAAGTGTATTCATACTTGATTTAAATTTATTTGCTATCAGTGCTCCTATAATTGAGCCAATCGCACCCATGGTTAAGATAGTCGCATAAGCTCCTTCTACTCCATATAGTTTATTTGAAAAAGGAAGCAAAAACTCAAAAGCCGCAAAAAAGAAATTAACGCTGGAAGCCACTAACAGGAGAAAGAAAATCTCTTTTTGATGCCAGATATAGTGCAAGCCATCTTTGATATCTGCAAAAATATCTTTACCAGTAAAAAGTTTCTTATCTTGAACCATTGGTTCTTCTTTTGGAAGTAAGGCCACTAGAACAAATGCTATAAAAAAAGTCAAAGCATCTAGTAAGAGCGTCAGATGGAGACTTGCAAATTGTAAAACAAGAAAAGAAAGTACAGGAGAACTCACGCTGACAACCTGCAAGACCAACTCCAAACGAGAATTGTAGAGGACCAGTTCATCCTTCTCTACCAATTCTGTGATAATGGCCTTATTTGCAGGTCTAGAAAAGGCAAAAGCAATAGCCTGAACAATGTTGGCAAAAATCAAAGCCCCAATCATCCAGCTGTCATTCCTTATAAAAGAAATAGCCAAACAAAGAATTCCACAAACAAGGTCCGTCGTCATTAAAATCTTACGACGAGAAAAACGGTCTGAAATGACTCCGCCAAAGGGGTTGACGAGAATAGATGTGACGAGTTCAGAAATCTGATACATTCCTAAAACTGTCTGTCCGATAGTCCCCATGGAAGCCAACCAGACACTATTTCCATAATCATAGAGCATATTCCCTATCTTGTTAACAGCTCCACGGCTAATCAACTGTACTGCATAGCGATTCATATAAAAACTCCTCTCAAATTTTGAAACTATTGTATCAAAACCGAAAGGAGCTTTTTCATTTTTCCCTTATTTGGGAAAATTAATCTTTGACAAATTTTTCGTAGTGTTCCTGATAGTAGGCTACTTGCTCTGGAAGACCTAGCACGTCAAAAATATGCATGGCCTCTTGCATCTGCTTACAGCCTTCTGTACACTGTCCTTTTTGGTATAAGGCAAAGCCTTTTAGGTAATGGAAAATATTACGCTCATAAAGCTTAATACCTTTACCAATAATCTTCTCTGTATAAGTCTCAAAATAGCTTGCATTGTCAAAAGAAAGATGCTCTAAACAATGCTGGTAACAATTGAGGGCCAAAATCAACACTAATCTCTTATGGCGACCAATCTCTTGGTAAAATTCCTCCCTCTCCATAACTTCTCTACCAATCCGAGTGACATAGTCCACATCGTAGAAACTATAGAGGTTACCGAAAAGAATCAACTCATACATGGTCCATTCTTCTGTTTTGAAGAGATAATCTGCTACCTTATCCAAATCATCCTGCTCCATATGATAACTCGAATCTCTTTGACAAATCAGACCTTGCAACAAAATCCAGTTCAGCTCAAAATAAAGGGGATTCGTCGAACTCTTAGCCTTTTCAAGTTGTTCTCTTTGAAGCTTTTGAAAACCTGCAATATCATTTGAGTAGTAAAGTGGGATAATCTGTGCCATCATAGCAACATGTTCATGATTTTGAAAATCCCTAGCCTTGTCCATGAAATTTTCAATGGTCACATGAATGTTATCCAAAATCTCAAAGAAACGTGAGACTGCTAGGTCAGACTCCCCAAGCTCAAAGCGAGATAACTGAGAGGTAGAGCAAGACTCTCCTGCCGCCTCCTTTAAGGAATAATTGCCACTTGTTCGAAATTCACGAAATACTTTTCCAAGATGTTCCATTTTTACACCTGCTCCGATAATTCTTCCCATTCAAGCATCGCTTCTTCCTGACGGTGGCTAATTTTGTCCAGTTCAGCCTGTAATTCCATCAGTTTGTCGGCATCGTTGGTTTCCAACATTTGTTCAGAAATGGCCTGGCTTTGACTTTCTAGCTCTTCAATTTCAGCTTCTAGACTTTCGATTTGTCGCATGAGTTTGCGAACTTCTTTTTGACTTTCTTTCTGAGCTTGATAGTCATTGACTGGACTTGCTTCTTTTGCTTGATTGCTAGTTGAAGCTTCCTCAGCCTGAGTCATTTCTACTTCTGCTTTCTTCTCAACATAGTAGTCGTAATCACCCAAGTAAAGAGTCGAACCATTCTCAGACAATTCCAAAACATGAGTTGCTACACGATTGATAAAGTAACGGTCGTGGCTGACGAAGAGAAGAGTTCCATCGAAGTCAATCAAGGCATTTTCCAACACTTCCTTGCTATCAATATCCAAGTGGTTGGTTGGCTCATCCAGAATCAAGAAGTTGTTGTTTTCCATAGATAATTTAGCCAAAAGCAAACGAGCTTTCTCCCCACCAGACAGCATGCCGACTGATTTTTTAACGTCATCTCCTGAGAAAAGGAAAGCACCTAGACGGTTGCGGATTTCAACTTCCGGTGTCAGTTTAAAATCATTCCAGAGTTCATCCAATACAGTATTATTTGGTGTCAGCTTGCTTTGGGTTTGGTCATAGTAACCCACCTCAACATTGGCCCCAAATCGCTTTTCTCCCTTGATAAACGGAATCTGATCCACGATTGATTTGATAAAGGTTGACTTGCCAATACCATTGGGACCAACAATCGCAACAGCATTCATCTTACGAAGGTCTAAGTTGATAGGCTCTGACAATATTTCCCCATCATAGCCAATAGCTGCATTTTCAACAGTCAGGACAACATTGCCCGACGTTTTCTCAGACTGGAAGGTCATATTGGCTGATTTCTTGCCAGCTTCAGGTTTGTCCAAACGCTCCATTTTTTCCAGTTGTTTGCGTCGAGATTGCGCACGTTTGGTCGTTGAAGCTCGAACTAGATTGCGATTGACAAAGTCTTCCAGAGCAGCGATTTCCTTTTGTTGCTTTTCATAGTTTTTTGCCTCAGTAGCTAGTTTTTGCTCCTTTAATTCAACAAAACGAGAGTAATTGCCCACATAACGATCCAAGGAATGCTTGGTCAAATCCAGCGTAATTGTCGCAACCTTGTCTAAGAAGTAACGGTCGTGGCTGACAATAATAAGGGCGCCGCTATAGTTTACCAAGTAATTCTCTAGCCAGGCAATGGTTTCAATATCCAAGTGGTTGGTTGGCTCGTCCAAGACCAAGAGATTGGGCTTTTCAAGGAGCATTTTGGCCAGCGCCAGACGAGTATTTTGACCACCCGAAAGCTCGGCAATTTTCATCTGCCACATAGACTCGTCAAACTTAAATCCATTTAAAATCGCTCGTATATCAGCTTCATAGGTAAAGCCACCTGCTTGGCGAAAATTCTCAGATAAGCGGTCGTAATCTGACATCAGTTTATCCAAATCAGCACCAGACTTTTCTCCCATCTCTAGCTCCATCTGACGAAGTTGTTTCTCCGTCCGACGCAAATCATCAAAGACATGAAGCATCTCATCGTAGATGGTATTTTCAGACTCAAAACGGCTATCTTGGGCTAGGTAAGACAGAGAAATATCTTTTTTCTTATTGATTTCTCCACTAGTTGGCTCCTCTTCTCCAACCAAAATCTTCAAAAGAGTAGACTTACCTGCACCATTTTTCCCAACAAGGGCTATCCTATCACGTTCATCAACCTGCAGATTAATATTATCAAAAAGAACCTCTCCTGCAAAAGAACGTTCAATTTTATTAGCTTGTAAAATAATCATACAAACAGTATAGCATGTTTCCCTAAGGCATTCAAGACTTGATAAACCGGCATATGACACCACTTTTCTGAAAATTATGCTACCGTTTTACTAAAACGCTAAAAAGTGCTATAATGTGAACGGTTAAAACAATTTACAAAAAGGAGAATTTCAATGTCTTACCAAGAAAATTACCAGAAATGGGTTGATTTTGCGGAGCTTCCTGATTACCTTCGTCAAGATTTGGAAAATATGGACGAAAAAACTAAGGAAGATGCCTTCTATACAAATCTTGAATTTGGTACTGCAGGTATGCGTGGCTTGATTGGCGCTGGTACAAACCGCATCAACATCTACGTTGTTCGCCAAGCTACTGAAGGATTGGCTCGTTTGATCGAGTCAAAAGGTGGAAATGAAAAAGAACGTGGTGTCGCAATCGCTTACGATAGCCGTCACTTCTCACCTGAGTTTGCCTTTGAATCTGCTGCAGTTCTTGCTAAACACGGCATCAAATCTTACGTATTTGAAAGCCTTCGTCCAACTCCAGAATTATCATTTGCAGTTCGTCACCTCAACTGTTTCGCAGGTATCATGGTCACAGCCAGTCACAACCCTGCACCATTTAACGGTTACAAGGTTTACGGTGAAGACGGTGGACAAATGCCTCCACACGACGCAGACGCTTTGACTACTTATATCCGTGCAATCGAAAATCCATTTGCGGTAGAAGTTGCTGATGTGGAAGCTGAAAAAGCTTCTGGCTTGATTGAAGTCATCGGCGAAGCTGTCGATGTTGAATACCTCAAAGAAGTTAAGGACGTTAACATCAACCCAGCCTTGATTGAAGAATTCGGTAAAGACATGAAAATTGTCTACACACCACTTCATGGTACTGGTGAAATGTTGGCTCGTCGCGCTCTTGCCCAAGCAGGATTTGACTCTGTTCAAGTCGTTGAAGCGCAAGCAACTGCCGATCCTGACTTCTCAACTGTAAAATCTCCAAACCCAGAAAGCCAAGCAGCCTTTGCCCTTGCTGAAGAACTTGGTCGTCAAGTTGGTGCAGATGTTCTTGTGGCAACTGACCCTGATGC
Source organism: uncultured Streptococcus sp. (assembly GCA_963521035.1). Lineage (GTDB taxonomy): Bacteria > Bacillota > Bacilli > Lactobacillales > Streptococcaceae > Streptococcus. Next base: position 71 of record CAUQTL010000023.1, on the reverse strand, counting down.
TGACCGTGTTGGTGTTGAAGTTCTTCAAAAAGATGGTAGCTACCTCAACCTTTCAGGTAACCAAATCGGTG
>CAUQTL010000022.1:0-19707 GCA_963521035.1 uncultured Streptococcus sp. | reverse complement strand
AAAAGGGATAGGTCAGCCATTTCAACTTTTCTTGGGTCAAGCCTAATCGCAAGAGAGGTTTCTTAAATCCATCCATGAAAAAGCCTACCTGCATACCCGACAAGGCAAAAAGATGGATAATTCCTAGACTAGAATAAAGCTCATTCATCTCCTCAAAATCTGTGTCCAGATGTCCTAGCAAGAGCCCCGTCATGTAGTTGCGCATAGGGTCTGGAAAGTGCGTCTTGATCCAAACCACAGCCTTTCTACGTAAACTGGATAGATTTTCTCCTATATCCCAACTGCCAATCTTTTGAAGTGAATGGATTTTTTTGATATTGAGTGTTTGGTAAATTCCCTGAGTCTTCAGATAGGCTTGGTAGTCAAAGCCTCCAAAATTTCTCTGCCCTTCTGGCTCCGAAAGTTTTCCTTCAAGTTCTATCTCATGAAGGTCTGTTAAGGTTTGAAATTGCTCTTTTTCATTCTCGGACTGAAGCTTATAGTAGACTTGAAAAATGCGTCCATCAGACTTGCCACGAAAGGATAGGCTATCACCATTGACCTTAATAGTGTCAGGCAGAATCCGTACCCTTTCAACAGAATCCGCTAGGTTTTGACTAGCTTGACTCTGTTGCCAAGTTTGAAAAACAAACCAGAATCCAAAAATTCCACAAAGCACTAGAACTTTACCAACAGACTTCCACGGAAATTGGAAAAAGAGACAGACCAGCAGAAAAACGAAGCCTAACAGTGCGATATAGGATGCTGAGAAAATAGCGTAGTAAAGCCAGAGCAATAGAAAACTTAGGTAGATTAGGGGAATAGGGAAATTCTTAATCCACTGTAACATAGTCTTTTAACTTTTCTATGGTCTTGGCACCAATGCCAGAGACCTTCTTGAGTTCATCAACCGACTTGAACTTGCCATTTGATTCACGATGGTCTATAATATCCTGAGCACGTTTTCCTCCCAGACCCTTGACCTGCTTGAGTTCTTCCAGACTAGCCTTATTGAGATTGACCTTCTTGTCCTTGCTTGTTGAAGAAGGCGCTCCAGAACCTGCCTGTTGACTAGCCGCTTCTTCTCCCTTAGTTGGAACGTAAACTAGAGACTCATCACTAACTTTCTGAGCTAGATTGAGCGACTTGCTGTCCGCTTCTTCTGTCAATCCACCTGCTTTCTGCACTGCATCATTGACTCGACTACCTACCGGCAAATCGTAAATTCCTGGCGATTTGACAGCCCCCTTCACATCTACTGTGATCAAATCTTGTTCAAGGGGTTCGTCCTTCTCTTCCTTTTTTACTTCCTTTTCGGATAATGAATCCTTAGAAACAGCTGCAACTTCAGCCTGCAAATTCGGTTCTTTTACAGGTGTTTGTGGAGCTGGTTTTAGCAGGAATAATCCTCCGACAAGTAAGCCCAGACCAGTACAGATGACAATGATTTTATACTCTTTGATTTTCTCGATAATTACTTCCATATTTTCTCCTCTCTTAGATTATTCGTAAGAGGAAGAAAAAACAGTCGAAAAATTTCTTTTCAACTGCTTATTTATTTGCAAAATAGTCTTCCTTAGTCAAGACATAATGAACTCTTGTAACAATTCGGCCTGCTTCTTTATTATCCATTCTGGCATAAGGTTCTTCATAAGAAAAGCGCATACCTGATTTCTCCATGACCTTGCCAGATGCGGGATTATCCTTATCGTGAAGGGCGGTCAACTTGTTCATTCCAATCTTCTCAAAAGCCAGCTCAATCACGGCACGATTGGCTTCTGTCGTCAAACCTTGATTCCAATACTTTTTATTGATAATGTAACCAATAGCTGCCTTCTTAAGAACAGGATCAATCTTGTGCAAGTCAATGGTTCCAATAAACTTGCCATTGCTTTTTAGTTCTATTCCCCAGCGTCCCAAGGGATTGGCCAAGTAGAACTGAGCAATGTTATTCTTGGTTTCTTCCAAACTTTGATTTGTTGGAAAAGTGTAGCGCGTATTTTCTCTGTCTGAGGCATACTCAAACATAGCTTCCGCATCATCCAAGGTTACAGGTCGGAGCAATAAACGCTCTGTTTCTATATACGGATACTGGGCAAATTTTACAAAAATTGATTCCATAGGATTCCACCACTTGAAAAGTTTCTAACTAAGATAAGGATATTGAATGAAATATTTAAAAAGCAAATTTATACTTAGTATTGAGATAACTTTAAGTACAAAAGAACTATCCTTCAGATAGAGGTTGAGACTCTAATTCTTCACTCTCTGCCTTTTTCACTGGAGCTGGTTCATAAGCTCGGATAATCTGAGCGACAACAGGATGGCGAACCACATCCTTGGCTGAAAAATGAACAAAGTCGATTTGGTGAATGTTCTTTAGTTTCTCTTGAGCGTCAATCAAACCTGATTTGACATTCCGCGGCAGGTCAATCTGACTGATATCTCCATTGACAATCATCTTAGAATTAAATCCTAAACGAGTCAAGAACATCTTCATCTGCATGATAGTCGTATTTTGCGCCTCATCGAGAATGACAAAGGCATCGTCCAAGGTCCGTCCACGCATATAGGCAAGGGGCGCGATTTCTATAATTTCACGTTCCATGAGTCGAGTCGTTTGGTCTTTCCCAAGAATCTGATACAAGGCATCATAAACAGGTCGAAGGTAAGGATCCACCTTCTCCTTGAGATCACCCGGAAGAAACCCTAGACTCTCTCCTGCTTCCACCGCTGGACGTGTTAGGATAATCCGTTTGACCTGGCCGCGCTTGAGAGCAGTTACTGCCAAAGTCACTGCAAGAAAGGTCTTCCCTGTCCCTGCAGGCCCAATTCCAAAGGTCACATCATGCTGTTTGACACTGTCCACATAAAGCTTTTGACCCAAGGTTTTGACACGGATCGGTTTCCCAGTATTGTCCTTGATGATTTCTTCTTCGTAAAGGGCGACAAACTTGTCTATTTCATCATTTTTGACCATGCTAATCGCAGTCACCACATCTGGCGTACCGACAGTCATCCCACGATTCACCAAGACCATCAAAGCCTGAATAACCTGACGGGCTTCCTCACAGGCAGCCTCTTCTCCCAAAACCTGGACAATCTCCGTACGGGCATGAATCACCACATCAAGCTCTTCTTCCATCAAACGAAGATGGCGTTCATTGGAACCAAAAAGATGAAACAGGTCATCTGGATGACTCAGTTGAATGTCTATTGAATGTTCCTTCAAATAAAGAACCTCTCTAATCCTTTTATTTCTTTTTATTATAGCAAAGGGGCGGAGAAATTACTAGCCCAAACCTAGTGAATCATGCTAGTGTTCTAAGTATTCTTGCCAGATAGCGTCAAAGTCTCCTAGGTTAAAAGAGAAACTGGCATGTTCTTCCAAAAAGCGACTCACCTCATCAAAATCATCTGTGTGTTTTGGGAAGGATGACTCTTCAAAAGCGAGGTCTGCCAAGATAGCTTTGGAACTGTTACTTTTAGGATTGCGCTCGGTCATGAGCCAAGTGTAAAATGATTTTCTCAATTCTTTCTCCTATCAAGACTTTTTTTGATGAAACTTTTCTGATTTTTAAAAATTACTGGACTTGGCCTCTGACACATAGTGGTTTATAAAATCCGTTTTCGCATCTGTATAGGCGTCTCGATTGTGTTCAAATTGTTTCCACAAACTGAGTTTTAATTCCTGATACGCTTGGGCGATATCTGGATGCTGGCAGAGATAATCTCTAAAATAAATCTCGTTATGATCTCCCGTCATTCGCAAATGTAAATGAAAAACTTTCTCAGCAAATCCCTGCTCTGTATATCCTTTATTTAGCGAAATCCTGTTAGGACTCTCCGACATCACTAGCCACCCATTCTTCACCAATAAATCCCTAACTCTTGCTAAATCCTCTATTCTACCTACTTCTAACAGAATATCAACGATATTTTTGGCCCAAATATTAGGGATAGCAGTGCTACCGATATGTTCTATTCTTTTAATAACATTTGCACCCAATATTTTTTTCAGACTTGTTTTCTCCAATTCGTACCAGTCTTTCCACTCTGACTTGTGCTCTACTAGAAAAATAGGAAAAAGTTGCCAGAGTTCCTCTAAACTCATTTCTTCAAATTTCTTTATCATGTCTATAAGACCTAAATCAACTCTGTCCCAAACTGGTCTTGCTTGATTTTGCCAGCCTTCATCAAACCACCAAGTGCTTTCTTGAACTGACCTTTAGAAATACCAAAGGTTGCCTTGATGTCGTCTGGAGATGACTTATCATTTAAGGTCATGAAACCGCCATTGCTTTCCAAATAGGTCAAAATCATCTGGGCATCATTTTCCAACATCTCAAAAGAACGTGGTTTAAGGGAAAGGTTCAAGGTACGGTCCACTTCACGGAAACCAATGACACGCGCATCTAATACTTGACCCAAACGTGGCTCTGCATAGCGCTCGCTAGGATGGATAAAGCCAAGCATGTTATTTTCTGGCAGATAGACAAAGGTACCTGACAGCTTGAGGCGGTAAACAATGGCTGGCCAGTTTTGGTTCTGCATGTTGTTATATGCAGGTCGAGCCAGACGTTGGAAGTCTTCTTGATAAGCCAAGAGTCCCCAGATACGGTCTTTCTTGTCCACTTCAAGACGGATGTAGAGTTGATCGTCCTTCTTAGGCCAGAGTTCCTTGAGCTCAGGGAGAATATCGAGTGACACAACGATTTCCTTGTCAGGAAGGCCTGTATCTACAAAGACACCCAAGTCCTTACGAACCTCTGTAACACGGCCCCAACCAAATTGGTCCTGAGTGGCAGTCACTTCTAAGGTTGTCAGGCGGAGTTTTTGCTTCATATCCGTGTAGGCAAAACCTTTGACCGTATCCCCCACTGTATGCTGACCTTCTTCCTTAGCAAGAGCATAGGTTTGACCATCCTTTTGCACAAAGTAAAAACGGTCATTTTCATCGATGATCAGTCCAACGATAAAACTTGCAAGATTTGTATTCATATTTCCTTCTTTCGAATAAAACTCAGCCAGCAATGCCAACTGAGTTTTTCTGTTTATTTTTAGACTTCCAAAAGTTCTTTCTCTTTGTTGGCAGTCATGTCGTCGATGTGTTTAACAGCATCGTCTGTTACTTTTTGAATGTCTTTTTCAAGAGTCTTCAATTCGTCTTCAGTGATTTCTTTTGCTTTTTCTTGTTTCTTAGCTTCGTCCATAGCATCGCGACGGATATTGCGGACAGCCACTTTAGCATTCTCACCGACTTTCTTCACCTCTTTAGCAAGGTCACGACGAGTTTCTTCTGTAAGAGCAGGGATAACCAAGCGAATCACAGAACCATCATTAGCTGGTGTAATACCAAGATCAGAAGCGTTCAAGGCACGTTCGATGTCTTTCAATGAAGACTTGTCAAATGGTGTTACCAACAAAACACGCGCTTCTGGAATCGTAATTGAAGCGATTTGGTTAAGAGGAGTTTCGACTCCATAGTATTCTACATGTACACGGTCAAGCAAGCTTGCATTGGCACGACCTGCACGGATAGCACCAAATTCACGAGCAAGTGAGTGGTGAGATTGGGTCATTCTCTCTTTAGCTTTTTCAATAATTGCGTTAGCCATAATCTTTCTTATTCCTTTTCTTCGATATTGTTTGAAACTGTTGTTCCGATATTTTCACCAAATACGACACGTTTGATGTTGCCTGGTTGGTTCATGTTGAAGACAACCAAGTCAATATCGTTGTCCATTGAGAGGGTTGAAGCTGTTGAGTCCATGATACGAAGACCTTTATTGATAACGTCTCTGTGGGTCAATTCTTCAAATTTAACAGCTGTCTTGTCCTTCTTAGGATCGGCATTGTAAACACCATCTACGCCATTTTTAGCCATAAGGATAGCATCTGCTTCGATTTCAGCTGCACGAAGGGCCGCTGTTGTATCTGTCGAGAAGTAAGGTGAACCAATTCCGGCACCAAAGATAACGATACGGCCTTTTTCAAGATGACGGAGGGCACGTCCACGGACATAAGGCTCTGCCACTTGTTGCATAGCAATAGCTGTTTGCACACGTGTATCAACCCCAACTTGTTGCAATGAATCTGCCATCACAAGAGCATTCATAACAGTCCCAAGCATTCCTGTGTAATCTGCCTGAACGCGGTCCATACCTGCTTCAGCAGCAGGTTCTCCACGCCAGAGATTTCCTCCACCAATAACAAGGGCAATTTCGATACCTAAGCTATGAACTTCTTGAATCTCTTTTGCGATTGTTTGAACTGTTTGGATATCAATCCCTACGCCACGTTCACCGGCAAGGGCTTCACCTGATAACTTAATTAAAATACGTTTATACTTGGGATTCGCCATTTTCACTCTCCTTTTTTTATCCTACCTATTTTATCACAATTTCTAAGATTTTTATAGTATCATGAGCAATTCTTTCAAAAAAATTAGACAGTTAAAAATTCCTCTAAATCGCTGAGGGCACGCTCTGCAATTTTTTCATAACGAGCCTTCTTATCACGGATACGCTCGCCTTCCAACTCCTTGATAATTCCGAAATTGACATTCATTGGTTGGAAATGTTTGCTATCTGCATGAGTGATGTAATGAGCTAAGCTTCCGATAGCCGTCGTCTCTGGGAAAATAGCCTCACTTTCTCCCTTGAAAAGACGAGCCGCGTTAATTCCCGCAACTAATCCTGACGCTGCTGACTCTACATAGCCTTCCACACCAGTCATCTGACCAGCAAAGAAGAGATTTGGTTGTTTCTTAGAACGATAGGTCTGTTCAAGAAGATTTGGTGAATCCATATAAGAATTGCGGTGCATAACACCATAACGAACAAACTCAGCATTTTCAAGACCTGGAATCATTTGGAAGACACGCTTTTGTTCTCCCCATTTGAGGTGGGTCTGGAAACCAACAATATTATATAGGCTACCAGCTGCATTATCCTGACGAAGTTGCACAACCGCATAAGGTGTTTTGAATTCTCCATCACGAGGTCCTGTGTAGTCGTCTGGATACTCCAAACCGACTGGTTTCATAGGGCCATAAAGCATAGTTTTAATGCCACGTTTGGCCATGACTTCGATTGGCATGCATCCTTCAAAATACTTTTCTTTTTCAAAGGAATTGAGCGGTGCTTCTTCCGCATTGACCAAAGCTTCATGGAAATCCATAAACTCTTGCTTGGTCATAGGCGAGTTGAGATAAGCGGCTTCTCCCTTATCATAACGTGATTTGAGATAGACCTTGCTCATATCGATGGTATTGACGTCGATAATAGGCGCTGCCGCATCGTAGAAATAGAAACCATCTCCATTATTAAGGGCATGAATTTTCTCAGCTAGGGCATCACTAGTCAAGGGACCAGTAGCCACAACTGTGATAACATCTGTTGGTAATTCTGTAATTTCATCACGAACCACTTCAATCAAGGGGTGGTTGGTCACTTTTTCAGTCACCATCTGTGAGAAACCATCACGGTCCACCGCAAGCGCACCACCTGCAGGAACCCGTGTAGCCTCAGCAGATTCCAAAATAACAGAACCCAAGCGACGCATTTCTTCCTTGAGAAGCCCGACAGCATTTGTAAGAGCATCCCCACGAAGGGAATTAGAACAAACTAACTCAGCAAAATTGTCTGTTTTATGTTGAGGTGTTGACTTGACACCACGCATTTCATAAAGTTTAACTGGAATACCACGCTCTGCGATTTGGTAGGCTGCTTCAGAACCTGCCAAACCAGCACCGATAACATTGATATAAGATTGAGACACGACACTAATACCTCTTTGGGAGTTGAAGACAAGTTTCACATTGAAAAAGCCAATCGGACTTTCCTCGCTCTCGAGTTTTCTGGCTCAGGCTGAAAAAGTCCCCCCGGACTTTTTCACTCCCACAAATCTTTCTATTTTTTTCTTCTACTAGTATAACAAAAAAAGGGAAGAAGGCAAACTTCCCTGTTTAGTCATTTTCTTGTTTTTCTTCCCAGTCATGGTAGGCAGCGTAAAGCTGGCTTTTATTCCACTGGTAAAACTTAGCTACTTCCTTAATGGCTTGATTTTTCTTCATACCTTGCTGTATGCGGGCTTGGATTTCTAAGAACAAGTCTTCCTCGTCTTTTTCCTCCACATCCTGACTGGCACCTTCCACGATGAGAAGGCATTCACCCTTGAGAGGCGTTTCAGCGATACTTTCCAGCAATTCAGAGATTTTTCCTCGTTGGTATTCTTCGTAAATCTTTGTCAATTCTCTTACCAAGACTACCGAGCGGTCACCATAGACTTCTAGCATATTTTCTAGCGTATCTGCCACACGATGAGGCGATTCATAGAAAATTTGAGTTTCTGGATAGTCTTTTTTCAAGTCGAAAAATTGCTTTTGCTGGCCTGATTTTCTGGGTAAGAAGCCGTAAAATATGTGTGGCTGTGGCGCTAAACCACTGGCAATCAAGGCAGAAATTCCTGCAGAGGCACCTGGAACAGTGATAACTGCGATTTCTTCCTCAATCGCAGCCTTGACCAAATCATGGCCAGGGTCTGAAATGCTAGGCAGACCTGCATCGGATACCTGAGCAATACTTTGCCCTGCTTTCAGGAAATCAATCAAATCAGGAATCTTTTCCTTGGCATTGTGCTCATGAAAACTAATCTGTTTGGTAGAAATGTCAAAATGCTTGAGCAAAAGCCCTGTATTGCGCGTGTCCTCAGCAGCAATCCAGTCCACTTCTGTCAAGGTCTGGATAGCTCGAAAGGTCATATCGTCTAGATTGCCAATCGGCGTTGCCACTAGATACAGCTTGCCATAGGGAGACTGCCCCTTAAAACTTTTTTGAATCTGCATGCCTACTCCCTGTATAACAACTCGTCACAGAACATACATTCCTCGTCCTGCTCTCGACGTTGTCCATAAAAATCATTACAAACGTGAAATCCATCACGGTAAATGCGACGGACACTTTCGCGAACATGTTTGGCCTTGACGGGAGCATCTGCTTCCACCTCACCCAAGCGTTCGCGCAACTTACTATTTTCCAAGCGAAGAGCTGTATTTTCCTCTACCAGGCTCTTGAGATTTTTCTTGATGGCTTCCACATCGGCCAAGGTTACCAACAACTGTTGGGAAAAATCATCCAGCGCGTCAAATAATTCTTTTTTGTCCATAAAACAGCCCTTTCCTTTCTTTATCCTTCATTTTTGAGTTTATATTTCTTTTAAGACCAGATATTCCATGGCATTTTGAAAGCTGACATTAGCCTGCCACATTTTTCTAGCTTCTAACAAATCTTGTAGAATCACCCGAACTCTTGCTTGCAGGATATCTTGCCCACAGAAAACTTCAAGAATCCGTAAAACCTGATCTTGTTTTTCCTTGTCATCTGCCAAGCTAGCTAATTTAGCAGCCTGCAAATAACTTTCTTTTTTCTTAGCTACTAACCAAGTCGTCAGGCGTTCACTTTCATCAACCAAGGTCCAAAAACTTGCCTGATTTGCCAACTTTTCTGCTTCAGCTCGCGATTGAGCAAACTGAGCTAAAAAAGTTGCTTTTTTCTTGACCAGACCTGCTTGTTCTAATTGATGGATGAGTTTTTCTTCTTGCTTTTTAAAGTGGAAAATCTGGGTCCGACTTCGGATGGTCGGTAAAATCTTTTCTTCATCGCTTGTCAAGAAGAAAATATTAACCTCACTCTGGGGTTCTTCGATGACCTTGAGCAGAGAATTGGCTGCATTAGGATGCATTTTCTCAGCTTGCTCGATAATAAAGACCTGCTGCTTGCTTTCAATCCCTGCTTGAGAAAACTGTCCCACCAATTCTCGAATCCGTTCTGTCTTGATGACCTGATTGACTGGCTTAATCAAAGTGACATCAGGAAATTCTCCCTGTTCAATCAGCTTACAATTTCGGCATTTCTCACATGGTAACACACCTACTTTATCCGTACAAAAGAGGCTCTTAGCCAAAAATTGCGCCATTTCCAAGCTTCCAAAGAAACCTGAAAAGAGGTAGGCATGATTGAGCTGGTCTTGTTCTAAGATACGGACAAAGCGGTCAAACTGAGCTGGTTGCCAAGCCTTTAGTTGATCTTGTTTCATTTAGCTAATCCCATTCTATCAAACAAGACAGCCTTGGTGGTTTCCACAACTTGTTCCAAAGGGAGACTCGCATCAATCTTGACAATGCGATTTCCTTCTTTGTCCAGAAGAGAAAGATAGCCTTTACGAACTTTTTTATGCAAGTCCAACCCTTCCAAGTCCAAACGATTGACCTCACGATTGCTATTAGCAGCAATGCGAGCCAATCCTTCTTCCACCTCGATGTCAAAATAGAGTGTCAAATCGGGTTTAAGGCCATCTGTCGCAAACTGATTGAGCCAATCAATGGCGTCAATATCTAAGCCACGACCAAATCCCTGATATGCAATGGAACTATCTATGAAGCGGTCCATAATGACCAACTTACCAGCTTCAAGGGCAGGGAGAACTTTTTCCACCAAGTGCTGTCTGCGACTGGCGATATAGAGCAAAAGCTCTGTCTTCGCATCCATCTGCGTGTGACTTGGATCCAAAATTACTTCCCGAATCTTCTCCCCAATCAAGACTCCGCCAGGTTCACGGGTCGTCAGCACCTCTACTCCTTTTTCCTCTAAAATTGGTAGCAGAGCCTCTAAAACACTGGTCTTGCCTGCTCCCTCTGGTCCCTCAAGAGAGACTAAAAATCCTTTTGACATGTCTAACTCATTTCTTTTTTACTACTTCTATTCTATCAAAAAAATAGGGGTTTGTGACAATCTTTTTGTGTCTTCTCATTTCATACTCAATGAAAATCAAAGAGCAAACTAGGAAGCTAGCCGCAGGTTGCTCAAAACACTGTTTTGAGGTTGCAGATGGAAGCTGACGCAGTTTGAAGAGATTTTCGAAGAGTATCAACCACCATAAAAGAGGCAGACAAAACTACCTCTTATTTACCTAATTCTTGTGTTCGTTTGTAGGATTGATGAACTGCATCCATGACTGTTCCTCGAAAAGCATGAGCTTCTAGGCTTGCTACACCAGCGATAGTCGAACCGCCTGGGCTACAAACTTGGTCTTTCAATACTCCAGGATGTTGCTGACTTTCAAGAACCAATTGCCCAGCTCCTACCACAGTTTGAGCTGCCATTTTCAATGCCGTTTCTCTTGGCAATCCCGTCTGAACGCCCGCATCTGCCAAGGCTTCGATAAAGAGATAGACAAAGGCCGGTCCACAGCCTGCAAGACCTGTCGCTGCGTCTATTAATCCTTCTCCCAGTTCAACCAAGAGACCAGACTTGGTTAACAGCTGACAAAAGAGCTCACTGTCCTCAACCCTGCAATTAGAAGACAAGGCATAACTAATCACTCCTTGTCCGATAGAAGCAGGGGTATTTGGCATCATACGAATAATTCGGTGTTGACTTGGGATAAGACTTGCTAGTTTTTCCAAGGTCAATCCAGCTGCCATGGAAATCAAAAGAAGACTTTCTCTTTTTTCAAGGATAGTCTGGTATTGAGAAAGCAGTTCAGAAAACTGAGCAGGCTTAACTCCTAGAAAAATCACATCTGCTTCTGCAAAAATTTCTTCATTGCTGGAAGCCTGACCTCCAAAGTCAGCAATGAAAGCATCCACCTTGGCTTGACTACGATTGGCAAGGAGAAGGTCATCGCCCGTCTTGGCCTGCAAAACAGCCTTGGCCAAGCTAGCTCCCATATTCCCCAAACCGATAAATCCAATCTTCATCTCTTACTCCCTTATCTGTCCGTCACCAGTAACCACATACTTGTAGCTAGTCAACTCCTTCAAGCCCATTGGACCACGCGCGTGCAATTTCTGAGTAGAAATCCCCATTTCACATCCAAGACCAAATTGGCCACCATCGGTAAAACGAGTTGAGGCATTGACATAAACCGCTGCAGAGTCCACCTGATCTGTAAAGTATGCTGCAGCTTCAGCATTTTCCGTCACAATAGCATCCGAATGATGGGTACTGTGGGCTTCAATATGGGCAACCGCTTCTTCTAAACTGCTCACAACCTTAACAGCTAGTACATAGTCTAAAAACTCGGTGTCAAAGTCTTGGGCCTCAGCTGCTCGACCTGAAACGAATTGGCTTGCTTTGCTATCCAAGCGGAATTGAATTGGTTCCAAACCAGCTTCTTTTCGATCTGCAACCAGCACTTGCTCCAAGCGAGGAAGGAGGCTTGCTGCTTTGTCTTCATGAACCAGCAAAACCTCCATGGCATTGCAGACAGAAGGACGACTAGTTTTAGCATTGTTGATGATAGACAGAGCCTTGTCTTCGTCTGCGTCCTTATCTACATAGACATGGACAATCCCAGTCCCTGTCTCGATAACAGGTACAATCGCATTCTCAACCACGGCATTGATCAAGCCAGCTCCTCCACGAGGAATAAGAAGATCTAGATAACCCTTGGCCTTCATCATGGCATAGCTACTTTCACGGCTAGTATCTTCCACTAGTTGAATCACATCTGGGTGAATAGTCGTTGTCTCCAAGCCTTTCTTCAAGGCTGTGACAATGGCATGGGCTGTTTGATAGGCGTCCTTACCACTACGAAGAACAACCGCATTCCCACTCTTGATAGCCAGAGCAGCTGCGTCTGACGTCACATTTGGACGACTTTCATAGATAATACCGATAACACCCATAGCCACACGTTTTTTGGTGATAACCAAACCATTTTCAAGCTGATTGGTTTCTAAAACTTCACCGATTGGATCTGGTAAGGCAACCACTTCACGAATCCCAGTTGCCATCGCTTCTATACGACCTACATCCAAATAAAGACGATCCAGCATCACATCTGAGATTTTACCCTTGGCCGCTTTCATATCGAGGCCATTAGCCGCTAAAATCTCCTCTGTAGCTACTAATAAGTGATTAGCCATGGCTAACAATGCTTGGTTTTTCACCTCTTCACTAGCTGTGTTGATCGATTTTTTAACAGCCTGTACCTGTTCAAATTGTTCTTGTGTACTTACCATAGTTTACCTCTAAAATTCTGTAAAGAGTAGTTGGATTTCAGGAGTAATGGAAATCCAGTCATCACGGTGAATCAAGACACCCTTGGCTTTTTGAGAACGCAACATATCCTCCAAAGCAGATGCACCAAATTGCACACGCCCTTTTCCAAGTGATTTTCCACTTTCCTTGTCAAATACTGTCACGATATCACCGTAAGAAAATGCTCCTTCTGTTTCAACGATACCAGATAAGAGAAGACTCTTTCCATGTTGAGAGAGAGCTTCTGCAGCACCTTTATCAACCCAAATAGAACCTTGGCTCTGAGCATAAAAGGCCAGCCATTGTTTCTGGGTACGAAGTCCCTTCTCTTGCGCAACAAAGTAGGAACCATCCTTGGTCTCTTCAACCGCCTCAATCATGGCATCTGACTTCAAGGATGAGCAGATATAAACAGGAACTCCTGATTCCGTCGCAATGGTGGCAGCTTTTATTTTGGTTAACATACCACCTGTTCCGTTTGAAGAACCTGCTCCACCGGCCATATCAATAATCTCACGATTGATAGTCTCGATTTTCTCCAAGCGTTTGGCTCTTGGATCCGAATTAGGATTTCCAGTATAAAGACCATCCACATCTGTCAAGAGGACCAAAAGGTCTGCTTGGACCATGGCTGCTACCTGAGCACTTAGAGTATCATTGTCCCCAACCTTGAGCTCATCAATAACAACACTATCATTCTCATTAATGATAGGAATCGCCCCACGGCTAAGTAGAACTGACAAAGCTTGATGGGCATTTTTATAGCGACGTTTATCTACAAAATCATCCTGTGTTAGCAAGATTTGTGCAGAAACGATTTGGCGCAAGAGAAGATTGGTCGTGTATTCTTCCAACAAAAGGCCTTGTCCTACCGCTGCTGAAGCCTGCTTATCAGCAATCTTAGTCGGACGCTTTTTAAATCCTAAGGCTCCAAAACCAGCCGCAATGGCACCTGACGACACCAAAATCAACTCATGACCAGTCTCGTGCAACATAGCCAATTGCTGGGTAATAGCCTTTACCTTACTACGTGATAAACTTCCATCCTCATTCGTCAGAGAAGAAGTCCCCACCTTAAAGACAATCCGTTTGTATTTCATAGTCTCACTCCGATTCTTCATATTTATCCATTATAACATGAATGGCAGGAAATAGAAAAGAGTTGATAGGAAAAAGAAGGCCCTGAAACCTTCTTTTTTACTACTGTTCTGATTCCGATTTGTTTGCACTCGTTTCAGAGCTTTGTGAAGTTGATGAAGTCAAATCTTGACTAGATGAAGAACTTGGAACACTTTCATCTTGACTCGTTTCTTTATTTTCAAGATATTTTTTCACTACTTGATTAGATTCTTTTGTTTCTGAATTACTTGTCGCTCTAGTTGTAGTAGATTTCTCGACTGGAACATCCACTAACCAGGCACCACTTGAATCAACAGTATAACCTTCTGGTGTCTTACCATTCACAAGTAATTGACCATTTTCTTTCAAGAAGTACCATTTATCCTTGTCTTTGATCCAACCCACAGCTCGTGAACCGTCTGTCTTGTAGAAATACCAATCGTTTGCCTTTTTAAGCCAACCTTGCTTCATAGCTCCTGAATCTTCTAGATAGTAATGATGACCAGCAACTTCTATCTCGCCTGTCTTCATGATACCAGTAGAATCCATATAGTACCAGATTTCTTTATCTTTTACCCAACCCGTTTTCATTTCTCCTGATTGAGCAAAGTAATACCATTGCCCCTTATATTGAAGCCAACCTGTCTTCATAGAGCCATCGTTTGATAAATAATAGGACTGACCTCCAGTATTTATCCAACCAATTTCCATCTGACTTTCTTTGTTGAAATAATACCAGCTTCCATCGATTTTTTTCCAATTTTTAGCAGAAGCACCAGAGTCTGTCAAATAGAACCAACGATTGTTCCATTTTTTCCATTGATTCTGTAACAAGATACCCGTTTGGTTGAAGTAATACCACTCACCTTTGATTTCATTCCAACCGACAGCATACTCTCCTGTAGAATCAGGCGCTTGATACCACCAGTTTCCATAAGCACTCTTATGCCAACCAGCTTGAAAACTTGGAATCGGCTTGTAGGAAGTTGAAATATTGACAAAACCGTCTTTTCGAATATCAAAAACTGTTGCATCATAGTCTTTGCTGGCTGCGTTGATTCTCTCAATTCCTCGTTCTTTAAGCCAATTGACATACTCACTATCAACACCATTTTTCCAAGGTAAACTATCCGAAGTTTGAACAATCAAACTCGGACTCAAATGTTTAATAAAATCCTTGGTATTTGATTTGTTGGTATCATGGTGATGATTAAACTTCATCAAATCAACTTTTCCAATGAGAGGACCATACTTGTCTTCTGCTCCATGAACATTATCTAAGTCGCCCCCAAGGTAAATTTTCTTACCATTGACTTTTACCACGCTAATCAAAGAATTAGAATTATCATCCCAAATTTTCTTTAATTCACCTGATGAATCAGTTTCATTTTCATAGTTATAGAGTTGAATATCCATGTCTCCAAACTGAAAATGAGCATCCCCTTGTGTGATATTTTGAATAACTGAAACACCTTTTTCAGCAGCAGTCTGTAAAACCTTATCATAGCCATACAGATTATCCCATAGACGTTCAGAATTAGTAATACGATTATCACTATATTTTTTAAGATAAACTCGGTCAACTGGATAGGTAGACAGTAATTCATCAACATTTCCAATATGATCACTGTGAGTATGAGTGACTAAAATAAAATCAAGTTTTTGAACACCCAATTCCTTCAAACGACGAAAGACACGGTCTGTTAGAACATGCTTATAAGATGTTTCAATTCCTTCTCTCCACGGATAACGAGAATCACTTCCATCTGGGAAATCATAATCTTCTCCTGTATCAATCATGGCAAAATGTCCATTGCTTTCAAGAATAATCGCATCACTGCCACCTTCTTGAACATTGATAAAGTGAATTTTATTTCCTGAACTTTCTTGAGCTTGAACATCTCCATACCATGACAAACCTAAAAAAGCGCCTGCAAGTGCTAAACTAGTTAATTTCTTTTTCATTCTTACTTCCTCAATCTCTCCAAAGTTTCCTTAAAAATCTCTGGGATATCTGCTGTAAATTCCAAAATCTCACCTGTTCTCGGATGAGTAAAACCTAGGGTCTTGGCATGAAGAAATTGTCCATGCCCTTTCAGAGTCTTACGAGGACCATAGACTTCATCCCCAGCGACTGGATGACCAATATAAGCCATATGAACACGGATTTGATGGGTACGCCCTGTCTCCAGTTGTAACTCCACTAAGCTGTAATCACCAAAGCGTTCCAAGACGTGGAAACGAGTCACTGCAGGCTTCCCTTTAGCAGTCACAGCCTGTTTCTTACGGTCTTTTTCACTACGGCCAATCGGCGCTTCAATCACACCACGATCATTAGGCAAATTTCCATGAACAATCGCCCAATATTTGCGGAGAGACTTTTTATCCTTAAGTTCTTGGGCAAGTGCTAGATGCGCCTCATCATTTTTAGCAATCATGAGAAGACCCGACGTATCCTTATCAATACGGTGAACAATTCCTGGACGCAGAACCCCATTGATACCCGACAAGTCCTTAATATGATACATAAGGGCATTTACCAGAGTTCCACTAGTATGACCAGCACTCGGATGCACAACCATCCCTTGAGGTTTGTTAACGACGGCCACATCCTCATCTTGGTAGATGATTTCTAGCGGAAGATTCTCAGCTACATACTCTAAAACCTCTGGTTCTGGCAGATGGTAAGTGACGACATCGCCTTCTTGAACTTTGTATTTAGCTTTCTTGACTTGGCCATTGACCAAGACCTGTCCTGATTTGATTTGTTCATTCGCGAGACTGCGTGATAATTCTGTCAAATCCGACAAAGCCTTATCCAAACGCAGGCCACCAGTTTCAATTTTAATTTCCATTTATCTCCTCTTTTAGCATTGCAATCAATAAAATAATCACTCCAATCGTCAGATAGCTATCTGCCACATTGAAAATTGCAAAATTGATAAAGTCAAGGTGAAACATATCCACAACAAAGCCCTGACTCACCCTGTCAATAAAATTTCCAAGACCACCTGCGATTATCAAAGTCAAGCCCAAGACCATCCAGAATGAGTCCTCCATGTGTTTATGTAGATACCAAATGGCACCTACCATAACGACCAGTGTAATGATAGCAAATAACCACTGCTGGTCTTGTAAGATAGAAAAGGCTGCCCCTCGATTTTGCAGATAGGTCAAGCTAACGAAATTGGGAATCCAAGAGCGAACCTCACCCAATGGAATCTGCTGGACGATATAGGATTTAACTAACTGATCCAGTACAATCAAAAGCAGTACAATGACTACCACTATTCCTCTTTTTTTCATGATTTCCTCTTCTGATTAAAATATTCTTGCATGACTTCTACAAAGAGAGTCCCAGCTTGACTCAGCTCCACTTCTTCACGTTTAACATAGACCATACGATTATCCAAATTATCCTTGAGACGAATAACTGTGATGCCATTAACACTGTCACTATCCAAAAATCCAGAACCAGTCGCATAAGCATCTGTCCGCTCCAAAATACCATTCAAGGTGGCACGGTCTGTCACATTAAACATCTGTGAGCTCGCACTAGTATCAACAAAATTCTCTGAATAATAAAGGTACTCGTCTTTCTCTTGAGTAAAACGAACCGTTGGTAGATCAGCTAAATCCTCCATGACCAGTTCCTCTTTCTGAGCCAAAGGATGCCCCTCACGGAGATAAATATGGGTATGGAAGGGAATCAATTCAATGACCTCAAGGCCTAACTTTTCAACCCGTTGCATGATCCCTTTTTTATTTTGATTGTTGAGGTAGATAATCCCAATCTCACTATGCCCTTGCGCTACTTCGTCTAATATTTGAACTGTAGTAGACTCAAAAATACGGAAATTTTTGTAATCAGGATAGCGCTCTGAAAAGGCCGTAATCGTTGGTGGCAAGAAGTCATAGTGCTGACTGGCAATGGAAAATTCATCCTTTTCTTCCTCAGGATTGGCATACTGATTTTGAAAAATATCAAATCCTTTAACCAATTCTTGCGCTTTTTCATAGAATTCCATACCACGACGGGTCAAGAAAGTCCCTGAGCTGGTCCGACTGAAAATCTTAAAGCCCAACTCTTTTTCCAAATCACGAACAGAAATAGACAGACTCGGCTGACTAACATACATCTTTTCAGCAGCTTCACGGAAAGTACCACTATTGGCAATAGCCACAACATAGCGTAATTGTTGAATGTTCATCTTCTACCCCCAACTTCTTTATCTTTTCATTATACCATATTTTAGAAGTTTTCCATCGAAGAAAAATAATGTCACTCATAAAATTCATCTACACTAAGAAAGAAAAAATCATGGGTACCAAAACAAAAAAAGAGGCTCTCCGAAAACTCGGAAAGCCTTATTTAATGCTACTTCTAGCTTCCTCGCCTTTATATTTCAAGGCTCAGGATAAAAAGGTTCACTGGACCTTTTTATTTAGCGATTGGATAAACAGAAACTTGTTTTTTATCGCGTCCTTTACGTTCAAAGCGTACTACGCCTTCAACTTTAGCGAACAAAGTATCGTCTCCACCACGTCCAACGTTTACACCTGGGTAGATGTGTGTACCACGTTGACGGTAAAGGATTGATCCACCTGTTACAGTTTGTCCGTCAGCTGCTTTAGCTCCAAGACGTTTTGCTTGTGAATCACGTCCGTTTGATGTAGAACCTCCACCTTTTTTGTGGGCGAAAAGTTGCAAGTTGTTAAGAGTCATTTTTAACATAATGTTTTCCTCCGTGTTAGTTTTCTGTGATAACTCTGGTTTGGACGAACTCAGAAGAGTTCTCCGATAAGTTTGCCATACCTAAGAAAAATGATTCAAAGAATAACTGGGTCATTTCTCTCTGGTGTGAAGGAAGATCTTTTGGAATTTCAACCATCAGATAGCCACCTTCATCTTCGTTTAATTCTAGGATTGGTTCATAGCCTGCAAATTTCTCAATGGAATTGATAAAGTTAATGGCAAGCGTAGAAACCGATGCACACACGACATCTAAGCCGTATTCGCCACTCTCAGCGTGTCCAGTAATTTCCGCACTCCTCAGCTCGCCATCTTCGGCTCTCTCAAAGACTGCTTGTATCATGTGTTCTCCTTAAAATTAAGCGTTGATTGCGTTGATGACAACTTTTGTATATGGTTGACGGTGACCTTGTTTACGGTGGCTACCTTTTTTAGGTTTGTACTTGTAAGTAACAACTTTCTTTTGTTTTCCTTGTTTTTCAACAGTTCCAACTACAGTAGCTCCAGAAACAAGTGGAGTTCCGACAACAGTGTTTTCACCACCAACAAGAACAACTTCGTTAAAAGTAACTTCTTGACCAGCTTCAACGTTCAATTTTTCAACGTAAACTGCTTGACCAACTTCAACTTTAACTTGTTTTCCGCCAGTTTTGATAATTGCGTATGTGCTCATTATGCACCTCCTATGATTTTTATGGGTTTCCCCGAATTTTTGTGAAGACTCGCCTAGCATCGTGGGACGAACCACTTAGAATAACGATGTTCGTGCGGTTGCACAGGAACGTGCATAGTCAACTCTTCAAGTATAGC
>CAUQTL010000021.1:0-20228 GCA_963521035.1 uncultured Streptococcus sp. | reverse complement strand
ATCCGTAACACTCTTCGTTTCTTGATTGCTAATACATCTGACTTTAACCCAGCTCAAGATGTAGTCGCTTACGATGAGCTTCGTTCAGTTGATAAGTACATGACGATTCGCTTTAACCAGCTTGTCAAGACCATTCGTGATGCCTATGCGGACTTTGAATTCTTGACAATCTATAAGGCCTTGGTGAACTTTATCAACGTTGATTTGTCAGCATTCTACCTTGATTTTGCTAAAGATGTTGTTTACATCGAAGGTGCAAAATCACTGGAACGTCATCAAATGCAGACTGTCTTCTATGACATTCTTGTGAAAATCACCAAACTCTTGACACCAATCCTTCCTCACACTGCGGAGGAAATCTGGTCATATCTTGAGTTTGAAGCTGAAGACTTCGTTCAATTGTCAGAATTGCCAGAAGCAGAAACTTTTGCTAACCAAGAAGAAATCTTGGATACATGGGCAGCCTTCATGGACTTCCGTGGACAAGCTCAAAAAGCCTTGGAAGAAGCTCGTAATGCCAAAGTAATCGGTAAATCACTTGAAGCTCACTTGACAGTTTATCCAAATGAAGTTGTGAAAACTCTACTCGAAGCAGTAAACAGCAATGTAGCTCAACTTTTGATCGTGTCTGAATTGACCATCGCAGAAGGGCCAGCTCCAGAAGCTGCTGTTAGCTTCGAAGATGTAGCCTTCACAGTTGAACGCGCTGCAGGCCAAGTATGTGACCGTTGCCGTCGTATCGACCCAACAACAGCAGAACGCAGCTACCACGCAGTTATCTGTGACCACTGTGCAAGCATCGTAGAAGAAAATTTTGCAGACGCAGTCGCAGAAGGATTTGAAGAGAAATAAGATTGAAAAGTCTAGGGAAAACTCAATTTGAGAAGAAAAGACAACTAATTTTATAGTCTATTAAACGCATTGTATCACGTTTTTGAACACCTGATATGATGCGTTTTTGATTTATTTTGAAAATTTGCGAGGTGTGACTTTTTATACTCAACAAGAATCAAAGAGAAACTTAGCAAGCTAACAGCAGTAAGATAAAATACGAATTTGATATTGCGGATAAGATTGGTAAATTGTGTCACATTTTTACAATAATAAATTTTTATAATTGCTTTTGATTTCTGAAAAGTATTATATTTTATTTCATATTATACAAATTTTTATTTTATAATATCAGAAAATACTTTTTTTTTTTAGCAAATATGATACAATTTTATTTGAAAAAAAATAAAAAGGAGATTTTATTATGAAATCAAAAACACTTGCTTTAATTAGTGGTATCGTCGGTCTTGTGGGAGGAATTTTACTTCTTATTGGTCCTTTTGTCTTGTTGGGAACAGCGGTAAATACAGCTGCTACAACTCTTAATGGAGGAGCTACTGCAGGGGCTGTTTCAGGTGTTGCCTTACTCTTGAATGCCTTGAAGATTGCAAATCTTGTTCTTGGTATCATTGCTATTGTTTACTATAAAGGAGATAATCATGTAGGTGCAGCTCCGTCTGTACTAATGATTGTTTCAGGTGGAGTTAGTCTCATTCCATTCTTAGGATGGGTTGGGGGGATTCTTGCTATTATTGGAGGATCTCTATTCCTTGCAACATTGAAGAAATTCAAATCAGAAGAATAAAAGGTGTTTTAGCATGAAAAGAACAAAACATTTTATCGATATAGGAGTAGCCCTATTATCTCTTTCTCTTCTCGTTGCATGTGGATCACAAAGTTCAAAGACCGCTTCAACAAGTAATGATGAGAAGACAGTAGCAACATCTAATACCTCAAAAGAAACAATCACTTTCGATACTCCAGTTGTAACAGATGATGCGATTGAATCAATGCGTACTTATGCAGATTATATAGATCTTTATAAAAAGATTTTTGATGATTATTTTACTAAAGCTGAGGAAAGTTTCAAAGGCACAGCTATGGAAAATAATGAGTCGTTTACCAAACTAAAAGAGTCAACTCAAAAATTATTCGATGCGCAGAAAAAATTGTATGATTTGCTAGGGTCAACTGAGATCAAGGAAGATGATAAATCAAAATTGTCTCAACAATTGAAAGACTTTAGAGACAATTTGCAAAAACAGTTGAAAACTTTGTCATCTCAACTACAGTAAGATAGAAATTTTTTTGTAGTAATTGAGAATAATTGGTTAAATTACACCCCAAATGTTAGAAATTGGGGTGTTTTTTAAAGATTAAATAATGAAGATAGAATAGAAACAACCAAAAACAATGTGATTGGCAAACAGTCCTTTCCTTTTTGGTTTTGACTAGCTTTTTTGTGAAAAATTGTGTAAAATAGAATAGATAAACGAGGGGAAACCTCGGAAAATTTAAAGGAGAATCCATCTAATGGTAAAATTGGTTTTTGCTCGCCACGGTGAGTCTGAATGGAACAAAGCTAACCTTTTCACTGGTTGGGCTGATGTTGATTTGTCTGAAAAAGGTACACAACAAGCGATTGACGCTGGTAAATTGATCAAAGAAGCTGGTATCGAATTTGACCAAGCTTACACTTCAGTATTGAAACGTGCAATCAAAACAACTAACTTGGCTCTTGAAGCTTCTGACCAATTGTGGGTTCCAGTTGAAAAATCATGGCGCTTGAACGAACGTCACTACGGTGGTTTGACTGGTAAAAACAAAGCTGAAGCTGCTGAACAATTTGGTGATGAGCAAGTTCACATCTGGCGTCGTTCATACGATGTATTGCCTCCAAACATGGATCGTGATGATGAGCATTCAGCTCACACTGACCGTCGTTACGCTTCACTTGACGACTCAGTTATTCCAGATGCTGAAAACTTGAAAGTGACTTTGGAACGTGCCCTTCCATTCTGGGAAGATAAAATCGCTCCAGCTCTTAAAGATGGTAAAAACGTATTCGTAGGAGCTCACGGTAACTCAATCCGTGCCCTTGTAAAACACATCAAAGGTTTGTCAGATGACGAAATCATGGACGTGGAAATCCCTAACTTCCCACCATTGGTATTCGAATTCGACGAAAAATTGAACGTAGTTTCTGAATACTACCTTGGAAAATAAAAAATTGTAAGTCTAGAATTGATTTCTAGACTTTTTATGTTAGTATGGTAGTATGATAAGGAATAAAAAACAAGATTATGTATTGGCCTACAAGCAACCAGCATCAACAACATATAAGGGTTGGGAAGAAGAAGCTTTACCAATAGGCAATGGTTCTTTAGGGGCAAAAGTATTTGGCCTTATAGGGGCTGAGCGGATTCAATTCAATGAAAAAAGTCTCTGGTCTGGTGGTCCACTTCCTGATAGTTCAGATTATCAGGGTGGAAATCTTCAGGATCAGTATGTTTTTTTAGGTAAGATTCGGCAGGCTTTGGAGAAGAGAGACTACAATACTGCTAAGGAACTGGCTGAACATCACCTGGTCGGGCCCAAAACGAGTCAATATGGGACCTATCTGTCTTTTGGGGATATTCATATTGAGTTTAGCAAGCAAGGCAAGACTTTGTCTCAGGTGACGGATTACCAGAGACAGCTTAATATCAGCAAGGCGCTTGCGACGACTTCTTATGTCTATAAGGGAACGAAATTTGAACGTGAAGCTTTTGCGAGTTTTCCAGATAATCTCTTGGTTCAACGTTTTACTAAGGAAGGGTTGGAAACTATAGATTTTACTATGGAACTGTCCTTGACCCGCGATTTAGCTTCTGACGGAAAGTATGAACAGGAAAAATCTGATTACAAGGAATGCAAGTTGGATATTACTGATTTTCATATCTTGATGAAGGGAAGAGTTAAGGACAATGACCTGCAGTTTGCTAGTTGTCTAGCTTGGGAAACAGATGGGGATATTAGAGTTTGGTCAGATAAGGTTCAGATATCAGGAGCCAGTTATGCCAATCTTTTCTTGGCTGCTAAGACTGATTTTGCCCAAAATCCTGCTAGTAATTATCGCAAGAAAATAGATTTAGAGCAACAGGTAAAGGACTTAGTGGAGATAGCTAAAGAAAAGGGCTATGCCCAATTGAAATCAAGGCATATTGAGGACTAGCAAGCCTTATTCCAGCGTGTTCAATTGGATTTGGGAGCTGAGATTGATGCATCCACTACAGATGATTTGTTAAAAAATTATAAGCCACAAGAGGGGCAGGCTTTGGAGGAGTTGTTCTTCCAGTATGGACGGTATTTATTGATTAGTTCTTCTAGAGACTGCCCGGATGCTCTACCAGCTAACCTACAGGGAGTCTGGAACGCGGTCGATAATCCTCCTTGGAATTCGGACTATCACTTGAATATCAACCTGCAGATGAATTATTGGCCATCTTATGTTACCAATCTCCTAGAGACGGCCTTTCCGGTCATCAACTATATAGATGATTTGCGTGACTATGGTCGTCTAGCGGCTGCAAGGTATGCAGGAATCGTCTCTCAGGAAGGGGAGGAGAATGGTTGGTTGGTCCATACCCAAGCGACTCCCTTTGGTTGGACGGCACCTGGTTGGGATTACTATTGGGGTTGGTCACCAGCTGCCAATGCGTGGATGATGCAAACTGTTTATGAAGCCTATACATTTTACAGGGACCAAGACTATCTCAGGGAGAAAATTTATCCCATGTTGAGGGAAACGGTTCGTTTTTGGAATGCCTTTTTACATAAGGATCAGCAGGCGCAGCGTTGGGTCTCTTCTCCGTCTTATTCGCCAGAACATGGGCCGATTTCGATTGGCAATACCTATGACCAATCTCTGATTTGGCAGTTATTTCATGATTTTATTCAGGCTGCTCAAGAATTGGAACTGGATGCGGACTTGTTGACGGAAGTCAAGGAGAAGTTTGATTTGCTTAATCCTCTTCAAATCACTCAATCTGGTCGAATCAGGGAGTGGTATGAGGAGGAAGAGCAGTATTTTCAAAAGGAGAAAGAGGAGGCCCAGCATCGGCACGCTTCCCATCTAGTGGGACTCTATCCTGGCAATCTCTTTAGCTACAAGGGACAAGAGTATCTTGAAGCGGCGCGTGCTAGCCTCAATGATCGTGGAGATGGCGGCACAGGCTGGTCCAAGGCTAATAAGATCAATCTTTGGGCGCGTCTAGGAGATGGCAATCGAGCCCATAAATTATTAGCAGAGCAGTTAAAGTCATCCACCTTGCCAAATCTTTGGTGTAGCCATCCTCCTTTTCAGATAGATGGTAATTTTGGTGCTACTAGTGGCATGGCAGAAATGTTACTACAGTCTCATACAGCTTATCTGATACCTCTAGCTGCCCTACCTGATGTATGGTCAACAGGTTTTGTTTCAGGATTACTGGCACGTGGACATTTTGAAATTAGCATGAGGTGGGCTGATAAAAAACTCTTACAGTTGACCATTTTATCAAGAAGTGGGGGAGATTTGCGAGTCACTTATCCAGGTATTGAGAAGAGTGTGATTGAAATGAATCAAGAAAAAGCAGAAGTGAAATGCATGGGGAAAGATTGTATTTCAGTGGCGACAGCAGAAGGTGATCTGGTTCAATTTTATTTTTAAGAAGATGTTATACTCTTCTAAAATCAAATTCAAACCACGTCAGCTTTATCTGCAACCTCAAAGCGGTGCTTTGAGCAACCTGCGGCTAGCTTCCTAGTTTGCTCTTTGATTTTCATTGAGTATTAGAAGGCAGTAGTTTGAGACTGCCTTTTAATAAGGATTTGAGAATGTAAGCAGTTTCCAACTAGTTGAAAAAGCGTTATAATGGTAATAGGAAGTAATTTGTTTAAGAGAGGGTGGCACTGATGGCTTATATTGAGATGAAACACTGTTACAAGCGTTATCAGGTTGGGGACACGGAGATTGTGGCCAATCGTGATGTGAATTTTGAGATTGAAAAGGGTGAATTGGTTATTATTCTAGGTGCATCTGGTGCAGGTAAGTCAACAGTTCTCAATCTCCTAGGGGGAATGGATACCAATGATGAGGGGGAAATCTGGATTGATGGTGTCAATATTGCAGACTACAATTCCCACCAGAGAACCAATTACCGTAGAAATGATGTCGGTTTTGTTTTTCAGTTTTATAATCTAGTTTCCAATCTAACCGCTAAGGAAAATGTGGAGTTGGCTTCAGAAATCGTGACAGATGCCTTGAATCCTGAACAGGTCTTGACAGATGTAGGTCTGGCTCATCGTCTCAATAACTTTCCAGCCCAGCTTTCTGGAGGAGAGCAACAGCGAGTCTCCATTGCACGCGCGGTAGCCAAAAATCCTAAAATTCTCCTTTGTGACGAACCGACAGGCGCCTTGGATTATCAGACGGGCAAGCAGGTTTTGAAAATCCTCCAAGATATGTCTCGTCAAAAGGGAGCGACTGTTATCATCGTGACTCATAATGGAGCTTTGGCGCCCATTGCTGATCGCGTGATTCATATGCACGATGCCAGTGTCAAGGATGTGGTGATCAACCAGCACCCTCAGGATATCGACAGTTTGGAGTACTAGCATGATCAAGCGAAAAACCTATTGGAAGGACTTAATTCAGTCCTTCACAGGCTCCAAGGGGCGTTTTTTATCCATCTTAACCTTGATGATGTTAGGGTCTCTAGCCTTAGTAGGCCTCAAAGTGACTAGCCCCAACATGGAGGCGACAGCTAATGCTTATTTAACAACTGCTCAAAGTCTGGATTTGGCAGTCATGTCTAACTATGGCTTGGATCAAACAGATCAAGAAGAACTAGAACAGACGGAGGGCGCAGAGGTTGAGTTTGGCTATTTGACAGATGTGGCTATGGATAATGGGCAGGATGCCATTCGGCTGTACTCCAAACCAGAGCGAATTTCAACCTTTCAGCTAAGAGAGGGACGACTTCCTCAGTCAGACAAGGAAATCGCTTTGGCCACTCATTTGCAAGGCCAATACAGCGTGGGACAGGAGATTAGTTTTAAAGAAAAAGAAGAGGGTCATTCCTTTTTAAAAGACCATACTTATACCATCACTGGTTTTGTGGATTCAGCTGAAATCCTCTCCCAGCGAGATATGGGCTACGCAGCAAGTGGAAGTGGGACTCTGACAGCCTATGGGGTCATTTTACCTAGTCAGTTTGATCAGAAAGTCTACAATATAGCTCGTTTGAAATATCAAGATTTAGCAGGCTTAAATGCTTTTTCAGCAACTTATGAAGAAAAATCCAAACAGCATCAGGAAGACCTAGAACAAGCTTTGTCAGATAATGGCAAGGCACGTTTGCAACTCTTGAAAAAAGAAGGACAAGAGTCTCTAGACAAAGGCCAAGAGACCCTTGACAAGGCTGAGACTAATTTGCAGGAAGGCAAGCGTCGTTTAGCAGCTGCTCAAGCTCGTATACAGGCTCAAGAAAGTCAACTAGCCTTGCTCCCTCAAGCTCAGAGAGAGCAGACCAGTGCTCAACTTACCCAAGCCAAGCAGGAATTGAACAAGGAAGAGGACAAATTAAAGCAGGCTGAACAAAATCTAGCCCAAGAAAAGGAAAAATTAGAAAAACATCAGCAAGTCTTGGATGATTTAGCTGAGCCCAAGTATCAAGTATATAATCGTCAGACCATGCCTGGCGGTCAAGGCTACCTCATGTACAGTAATGCTTCAGCCAGTATTCGGGCAGTGGGCAATATCTTTCCTGTAGTGCTTTATGCCGTAGCAGCTATGGTGACCTTTACAACCATGACTCGCTTTGTGGATGAAGAGCGAACACATGCAGGTATCTTTAAGGCCTTGGGCTATCGCAGTAAGGATATTATCGCCAAGTTTCTCCTTTATGGTCTAGTAGCTGGGACTGTAGGAACAGCTCTAGGTAGCATACTTGGACATTATTTACTAGCCGGTGTGATTTCAAGTGTCATTACAAAAGGCATGGTGGTGGGAGAAACCCAGATTCAGTTCTATTGGACCTATAGCTTACTGGCTCTTGTCTTGAGTTGGTTGGCGAGTGTGTTACCAGCCTACTTGGTAGCTCGTAGGGAACTTCATGATGAAGCAGCCCAGCTTTTACTGCCTAAACCTCCTGTTAAAGGAGCTAAAATCTTACTGGAGCGCATCAGTTTTATCTGGCGCCGTCTCAGTTTTACTCATAAGGTAACAGCCCGCAATATCTTCCGTTATAAGCAGCGGATGTTGATGACGATCTTTGGTGTGGCAGGTTCAGTCGCTCTGCTCTTTGCAGGTTTGGGAATCCAATCCTCTGTAGCAGGAGTTCCGTCTAGACAGTTTCAACAAATCCAACAGTATCAGATGATTGTCTCTGAAAATCCTAGTGCAACCAATCAGGACAAGGCAAATTTAGAAGAAGTGTTGAAAGGGAAGGACATCAAAGCCTACCAGAAAATCTATTCAAAAACGCTAGACAAGGATTTCAAAGGTAAGGCTGGTTTTCAGACAATTACCCTTATGATGACAGAGAAGGAGGATTTGACTCCCTTTATTCATCTGCAAAATCATCAGCAAGAGTTGACATTAAAAGATGGAGTTGTCATCACAGCTAAACTAGCCCAGTTGGCAGGTGTCAAGGTTGGACAGACTTTAGAAATTGAAGGTAAGGAACTAACGGTCGCTGCTATTACTGAGAATTACGTTGGTCACTTTATTTATATGAGTCAGGCTAGCTATGAGCAAATTTACGGACAGCTACCCCAAGCCAACACTTATCTGGTCTCGTTAAGGGATACCAGTGCTCCTAGTATCGAAAGACAGGCCGGCTTGCTTATGAATCAATCTGCGGTGTCCAGCGTTGTCCAAAATGCTTCAGCCATTCGACTCTTTGACTCCGTTGCTAGCTCACTCAATCAGACCATGACCATCTTGGTCATCGTGTCGGTTCTGTTGGCTATTGTGATCCTCTACAATCTGACCAATATCAACGTAGCTGAGAGAATCCGTGAACTCTCCACTATCAAGGTTCTCGGTTTTCATAATAATGAAGTCACTCTCTACATTTACCGTGAGACGATTGTGCTGTCCCTTGTGGGAATTGTCCTTGGTCTAGCAGCTGGTTTCTATTTACACCAATTTTTGATTCAAATGATTTCGCCTGCGACTATTCTCTTTTATCCGCAGGTAGGCTGGGAAGTCTATGTAATCCCAGTGGTAGCAGTAAGCACCATTTTGACCGTACTTGGTTTCTTTGTCAATCATCATCTGAGAAAGGTTGATATGCTTGAAGCCTTGAAATCTGTAGAGTAAGGTAGTTGTTTTTATCTGATTGAACTTATATTTACTCGTAAACAAAAAATCCTCCGTTTCAAAGAGTAGGGAACTCTTTGTGACAGAGGATTTTTTCTATAGGGCTTTAGCGGCTGCAATTGCGGCTTCGAAGTTTGGTTCAGAGTTGATATTGTCCACGTATTCAACGTAGCGAATAGTATTGTCAGTATCGAGGACAAAGACTGCGCGTGCCAATAGGTGCCACTCATTGATTAAGAGGGCGTAATCACGTCCAAAGGAATGGTCGAAATAGTCTGAGAGCATGATGGCATTTTCAATTCCCTCAGCACCACACCAACGTTTTTGGGCAAAGGGTAGGTCCATGGAAACAGTCAATACGACCGTGTTGTCCAGTCCAGCCAGTTCTTCATTAAAGCGACGCGTTTGAGTTGAGCAGATACCTGTATCGATAGAAGGCACGACACTCAAGACTTTTTTCTTGCCATCAAAATCAGCCAGAGATTTTTTAGAAAGGTCTGTTGTAGTGAGAGAAAAATCAAGCGCCTTGTCGCCGACTTGTAGTTGTTTACCTGTAAAGCTCACAGGATTTCCGAGAAAAGTTACCATAAGATACTCCAATCTTTTTTCTTCCATTGTAGCTGAAACGGTCAGAATTTTCCAATGATTTGACTGGAAATGTGGGCATAGAAAAAACGCCAGCTCATGTGAGAATGACGTTTTTCAGAGGATTATTTTGCCAATCCTTCAGCAATCTTGTCAAGGTTGTATTTCATCATGTTGTAGTAGCTGTCGCCTTCTTTACCTTGTTCTGCGATAGAGTCAGTAAAGATTTGTGCATAGATTGGGATGTTTGTGTCTTGTGAAACAGTCTTCATTGGACGGTCATCCACGCTTGATTCTACAAAGAGGGAAGGAGTTTTTGTTTGGCGAAGTTTTTCAACCAAGGTCTTGATTTGGTCAGGAGTTCCTTCTTCTTCAGTATTGATTTCCCAAATATAGGCACTTGGGACACCGTAGGCTTTAGAGAAGTATTTGAAGCATCCTTCGCTGGTTACAATGAGTTTTTTCTCAGCAGGGATGTTGTCGAATTTAGCTTTAGCTTCTTTGTCAAGTTTGTCTAGTTTTTCAGTATATTCTTTGAGATTTTTTTCGTAGAATTCCTTGTTGCTAGGGTCTTTAGCGCTCAATTGTTTGGCGATATTTTTAGCAAAGATAATTCCATTTTCAAGGTTAAGCCAAGCGTGTGGGTCTTCTTTACCTTTTTCGTTTTGGCCTTCAAGGTAGATAACATCAACACCTTCACTGACTGCAAAGTAGTCTTTGTTTTCAGTTTTCTTGGCATTTTCTACCAATTTGCTAAACCAAGCATTGCCACCTGTTTCAAGGTTGATCCCGTTATAGAAAATCAAATCAGCTTGAGAAGTTTTCTTAACGTCTTCAGGGAGTGGTTCGTATTCGTGTGGGTCTTGGCCAACAGGAACGATACTGTGAAGATCAATCTTGTCACCAGCAATATTTTTAGTAATATCAGCGATGATTGAGTTTGTAGCAACAACTTTTAGTTTTTGACCAGAAGCTGCATCTTTTTTTCCGCTAGCACATGCTACAAGAGCAATGACGGAAAGAAAGAGAACGAGTAATGTACCTAATTTTTTCATTAGTTCCTCCAATTTATTGGGGTTTTGCCCCTTATTTTAACAAATGTTTATTTTTCAGTTTCAAATATCGTTGTTTTGGAGCGATAAAGAAGCTAATGAGAAAGAAACTAGCGGCTGTAAGCACGATACTAGAACCTGCCGCAACGTTAAAGCTATAACCAATAAAGAGTCCCAAAACTGAAGCTGTAGCTCCAAAGGTTGAGGAAAGGAAAATCATACTTTTTAGGCTATTAGCATACAGATAAGCAGTTGCAGCTGGGGTAATCAGCATGGCTACAATCAGGATAGTTCCGACACTTTGCATGGCTGTCACAGACACGAGAGTCAGGAGTACCATGAGAAGGTAGTGATAGAAATTGACAGGCATTCCCATGGCTTTAGCCAAGAGTTCATCAAAGGAAGTGATCAAGAGTTGCTTGAAGAAAATCCAGATTAACAAGAGAATGGCTGCCCCCACACCCATAGTAATAAACATATCCGTATCTTGGACGGCTAGGATATTACCAAAAAGGATATGGAAAAGGTCAGTTGAACTTTTAGCGACACTAATCAAGATGATACCGAGGGCTAAGAAAGAAGAAAAGGTAATGCCGATGGCGGTATCGCTTTTGATAATCGAGTTTCCCTTGATATAGGTAATGATGATAGCAGCTAGCAATCCAAAGACAATGGCTCCGACAAAGAAGTCAAGGCCCAAGATAAAGGAGAGGGCTACCCCTGGCAAGACAGCATGTGAAATAGCATCTCCCATGAGTGACATCCCACGTAGAATGATGAAACATCCCACAGCTCCAGCTACGACCCCGACGACAATAGCTGTTATCAAGGCATTTTGTAGGAAATGGAATTTTTGCAATCCATCGATAAATTCTGCAATCATAGGTCACCTCCATTGAAAAAGAGCCGATTACCGTAAGCTTCTTTGAGATTGGCTTCGGTAAAGGTTTCTTTGGTTGGACCAAAGGCAATCACTTCTCGATTGACAAGTAAGACTTGATCGAAGTAGTGGGAAACCTTGCTGAGGTCGTGGTGAACGATGAGAACCGTCTTACCAGCTTTTTTCAAATCTCTCAGCGTATTCATGATGATTTCCTCACTGACAGAGTCAATCCCAACAAAGGGTTCATCCAAGAGGATATAATCGGCTTCCTGCACCAAACATCTGGCAATCAAGACCCGCTGGAATTGACCTCCAGACAGTTGACTGATTTGACGTTCAGCGTAGTCAGCTAGGCCGACGATTTCAAGGGCTTCCTCTACTTTTTTCCAATGTTTAGCATTTAAACTGCGAAAGAGAGGAATAGAAGGAAATAGTCCTAGCGAGACACATTCCTTGACCTTGATGGGAAAGTTGTAGTCGATATTGATTTTTTGTTCGACATAGGCAATTCGGTGTAAGGATTTTTTAACTTCCTTGTCATCGAGAAATGCCTGACCTTGATGTGGGATAATTCCCAGCATACCTTTTAATAATGTTGATTTTCCAGCACCGTTTGGACCAATGATTCCGGTAATTGTTGGTCCTTGGAGCACTAGTGAAATATCCTTAAGTGCCAACGTTTCTTTATAGGAGACACTGAGGTTTTCGATACGTATCATAAACTTATATTCCTCCTGACTCTTAATATACCTTAAAAAAAAAATTAAGTCAAGTTAATTTTTCAAAAAATTAAAATATTAACAGTAAAATATTTAAGTTTCTTTAATCTTGTATTTTAATTGCATTCCCAGGTAATTTTTGTTAAGCTAAAAGCAAGTACAAATGAAAGCGAGAACAAGATGACACGTTATCAAGATGATTTTTATGATGCAATCAATGGAGAATGGCAGAAGACAGCTGAAATCCCAGCAGATAAGTCTCAAACTGGAGGTTTTGTTGATTTAGATCAGGAAATTGAAGACCTGATGCTGGCGACAACTGACAAGTGGTTGGCAGGAGAAGAGGTGCCTGAGGATGGTATTTTGGCAAACTTTGTCAAATACCACCGCCTAGTTCGTGATTTTGACAAGAGAGAAGCTGACGGTATCACACCTGTTTTGCCTCTCCTTAAAGAATTCCAAGAATTGGAGACTTTTGCAGATTTTACAGCTAAACTAGCAGAGTTTGAACTTGCTGGCAAACCTAACTTCCTTCCTTTTGGTGTATCGCCAGACTTTATGGATGCCAGAATCAACGTTTTGTGGGCTAGCGCTCCAAGCACGATTTTGCCAGATACGACCTACTATGCAGAAGACCATCCTCAACGCGAAGAACTCTTGACTCTTTGGAAAGAAACCAGCGCAAATCTCCTCAAGGCTTATGATTTCTCTGATGAAGAAATTGAAGACTTGCTAGAGAAAAGACTAGAATTGGACCGTCGAGTTGCAGCAGTGGTGCTCTCTAATGAAGAAAGTTCAGAATATGCTAAACTCTACCATCCATATGCTTACGAAGATTTCAAGAAATTCGCGCCTGCCCTACCTTTGGATGACTTTTTCCAAGTCGTTCTTGGACAAGTACCAGACAAGGTTATCGTAGACGAGGAACGTTTCTGGCAAGCCGCAGAGCAATTCTATAGTGAAGAAGCTTGGCCTCTCCTCAAGGCAACCTTGATTTTGAGTGTTGTCAATCTCTCAACTAGCTATTTAACAGAAGAAATCCGTGTCTTGTCAGGTGCTTACAGCCGTGCGCTATCTGGAGTTCCAGAAGCCAAAGACAAGGTTAAAGCTGCCTACCAGCTAGCACAAGGTCCATTCAAACAAGCCTTGGGTCTCTGGTATGCCCATGAAAAATTCTCCCCAGAAGCTAAGGCAGACGTGGAGAAAAAAGTGGCAACCATGATTGATGTCTATAAGGAACGTTTGGCTAAAAATGACTGGCTGACTCCTGAAACTCGTGACAAGGCTATTGTCAAACTCAATGTCATCAAGCCTTATATCGGTTACCCAGAAGAATTGCCAGAACGCTATAAGGACAAGGTAGTGGATGAAAATGCTAGTCTTTTTGACAATGCTCTAGCCTTTGCGCGTGTGGAAATCAAGCACAGTTGGAGCAAGTGGAACCAACCTGTAGACTACAAAGAATGGGGCATGCCTGCTCATATGGTCAACGCCTACTACAATCCACAGAAGAACCTGATTGTCTTCCCAGCAGCTATTTTACAGGCTCCTTTTTATGACTTGCATCAGTCATCTTCTGCTAACTACGGTGGTATTGGGGCAGTTATTGCCCATGAAATTTCTCACGCCTTTGATACCAACGGAGCTTCCTTTGATGAAAATGGTAGCCTCAAGGATTGGTGGACAGAGAGTGACTATGCTGCCTTCAAGGAGAAAACACAAAAAGTCATTGACCAGTTTGATGGACAGGATTCTTATGGAGCAACCATCAACGGTAAATTGACTGTATCAGAAAACGTTGCTGACTTGGGAGGAATCGCAGCAGCGCTTGAAGCAGCTAAGAGAGAACCAGACTTCTCAGCAGAAGAATTCTTCTACAACTTCGGTCGCATCTGGCGCATGAAAGGTCGCCCAGAATTTATGAAACTTTTGGCTAGCGTCGATGTGCACGCACCAGCCAAACTCCGTGTCAATGTGCAAGTACCAAACTTTGATGATTTCTTTACAACCTATGATGTCAAAGAAGGAGACGGTATGTGGCGTTCACCAGAAGAGCGCGTGATTATTTGGTAAGGTAAAGAAGCAAGTAAAACTCCTATAATTATACCTTCCCTATCTATGTACACCCTAAAAAGTTAGATAGAACAATCTAGCTTTTGGGGTGTAGTTCATAGGGATTATGAAATTGAAGTCTTTTCTTATTTTAAAATTCATAGTAAAATATCCCTCTGTATCAAGATAACAGGAGGATTTTTATGTCTCAAAAGACTATCAACATAGGCTACGCCCGTGTATCTACTCATAAGCAAGACCTAGGATTGAAAGTGCAAATCGAAGCTCTCAAACATTGCGATAAACTTTTTATAGAAAAGGAATCTGGTGCAAATAACACTCGTCCTGAACTCACAAAAGCCTTAAAACTGGCTTCTGACTTTTCGAAAGATGGCAAGCAGGTTACGTTCACTATCTATAAGTTAGATAGACTGACTCGATCTATGTTTAAGCTGCTAGAACTTATTGAACTATTTAATGAATCTAATATTCACCTAGTCAGTTTGCATGAAAAACTAGAAACAGGCTCTCTTATTGGCAGGTTACTTTGCATCATTTTAGGCTTTGTGGCAGAAAATGAGCTGGAAAATCTGAGGTTTCGCACAAAAGAAGGACTTCGAAAAGCTAAGGAAAATGGTGTTAGATTAGGAGCAAAACGGATTTCAAAAGAAAAGGAGGAGCGGATACTTAACAAATATCTACATTCAAATATAAGCATACGTAATATTGCAAAAACTGAACAAATTTCTACATCAACCCTATATAAAGTGTTAGAACGTAATAAAGTGGCGAACAATCGTCAAAAAAAAAACGGAAAATCATTGCTAAAAACAGGGAAAAATGGTAGAATGAAGCCGTAAATTTGTTTCGATTAAGGACCGCTTGACGAAACATTCAAAACAACAATATGAATATTTAAAAAATGCGAGTTTAACAGTGTTTTTAACCTGTATTAGACTGGTATTTTTTGTGTATCGTTTAACGGTCGTTACGCGATACACTTAGTTCCCTATCTCTAAAGGAGATAGCTAGCTTTTGGCAACAAAAAATTTAAAAATCATTAAGATATGTAATAGTATGATAGCTGTATTGCTCAGTTAATGGATGAACGTTCATTTAAGGCTTCTATCAAGGACATTAAATGTTTAGATAATGAGTTGGCTCAAAATTTTGCTTTTGTGGTCTTGAAAGGAAGTTGATTTTGTCATTTTATAAGCCTAAAAAGGCAATTATATATTCCTGAGGAGGAAAAATTATGAATAAACTCACTAAACTAGGTATTGTTACCTTCTCTGCTGTCACTCTTAGTGTTGCCGTGCCAACTTTGGTGCGTGCCGAGGAAAATGTTGCGCCGCAGCCAAACGTTGCCGCTCAACCTAATACTACTCAACCAACACCCGCGCCTAAACCAGTTAAGCCAGCTGAAAATGCTGGATTGCCAAAGATTCCTTATCGAAACGATCAGCCAAAACGTTGGTTTAATAACGGAACAGGTCGCCCTACTCTAACAACAAACGACCTTGCCGTTCCACTTCCTGCTGAAAATGTAGAAAAAACATCTTACGGTTGGTGGACAGCTGATCCAGACTTGCTTCATGCAGGCTCTCATATAAAAGTAAATACTTTTAATTCGAATTTCAATAATCCGATGTTCGAAAACGGTAAAGAGATAAAATTTAAAGGTAGCGGATTTGGAGATATGGACAGTAGGTTTAAACCTGCTCTTGTTCGAGTAAAAGTTCCAGAGTTGGAAGGAATGAACTACGAAGCCTATACAATCTTCTATGAAGTTCCTAATAAAAATGGAAATCCAACTTACGGAACAAATCGAACTCTCCAAGGTGGTGGCATCGCTTTAACTTTCAAATCAAAAGAGAAGAAAGAAGATATCCAGGTTTATACATTAACTAAGGATAAAAAACTAGAAGAACTATATTTTCTAGGATACCCAGGTGAAGAAACAAATCGCTATGATGAGAAGACTAAAACTCATTCATACAATCTATTTGGCGAAACCTACGATACTTACGTTTTCTTGTTTAAGAACCCTGCTGAAAAACCAGCTGAGCAAGTAAAACCTGAAGTTAAGCCAAGTGAGCAACCTAAGCCCGACAAGCAACCAAGTGTTCCTACTGTTCCAGCTGATCAATCACAACCTGCTAAGCCAGTGAAACCAACACCAACACAATCTGGTTGGTCAGGATCATCCTATTATCAAAATGGCGTAAAAGTAACAAATAAGTGGATTTTTGATAAAAAATATAATTCATACTTCTATCTAAATGCATCAGGAAATTATGTTCAAAACGCTTGGGTAGGTAACTATTATCTTAAATCAGGCGGATACATGGCTAAAAGCGAGTGGATTTACGATAAGAACTACGGCTCATATTACTATCTAACATCAGAAGGCAGCTACGCTCGTAATACTTGGGTAGGCAATTACTATCTTAAATCAAACGGTAAGATGGCTAAAAGTGAATGGATTTACGATAAAAACTATGGAGCATATTACTACTTGACAGCAGAAGGTAGTTATGCTCGCAATGCTTGGTCAGGTAGCTACTATTTGAAATCAAATGGTAAGATGGCTAAAGGTGAGTGGGTCTACGATAGTAACTACAAATCATACTACTACTTAACAGCAGAAGGAAGTTACGCTCGTAACACATGGGTAGGTGATTACTATCTCAAGTCAAATGGTAAGATGGCTGTCAACGAACGTACCCCAGATGGTTATCAAGTTGATGAATCAGGCAAGTGGATTCGCTAGAATTATAGCTTGTGATAGATGACCTATAATAAATAGAAACGGAAAATAATTTTCGGATAGGTAACATTTTGATAAAATAAAAAGGCTCTATAATATTTGTAGTGGGTAAATCCCCTATGGATATTATGGAGTCTATTTTCTACACTTGATATTATGCGTTTTTATAATTCTAAAATAGTATAAATATAGTGAGATAAAATAAAATCTGAACAAATCGATGGGAAAATTGAAATCAATTTCTAACAATGATTTAGAAGTCAGGACGTATTATTCTAGCTTTAATCTATTATAAATTGTGATATTTATTATCATCAAAATCTTGCTAGAAAAAAGGATTAAAGGTTTTTTCATGGGCGATGGTCGTAGCTGGACCATGTCCTGGATAGACATCGTAGTTTGGTAGAGTGAAGAGTTGAGTTTTGATACTATGGAGTAGCTGAACTGTACTACCAGTTGGAAGGTCGGTTCGTCCGATTGTTTCACGGAATAGGGCATCTCCTGTCAAGACTAGGTGAGCATCAGGAAAGACGATAGAAACACCGCCGATAGAGTGCCCTGGTGTTGGTAAGACAGTGAAACGAAATTCCTCCAGTTGATATTCCTCATGAAAGACAAAGGTGTGTTCAGCTGGTTTTGCGACCACATCTGCCATATCATCGTGGCGAGGAAGCCCAGAGAGATTATCGACGGGAGTATAGAGCCAGCTGGCTTCACTCTCTGCGATATAGACAGGAGGATTGTCAAAAGTCTCGCGAACCAAGTCCAGACTCATGATATGGTCATAATGGGCGTGGGTCAGGAGAATAGCGCATATAGGTTTATTGATGTTCTCTATTGTCTGACGAATGGCTTCCCAATGGCTGCCAGGATCGACGACGATGAGGTGTTTTTCACCCTCCAGGTAATAGGTATTTTCATAGGCAACAGGATTCACGGTTTTATGGATTTTCATATTAGCTCCAATCTCAAAGAATGTACTAATACTCTTCGAAAATCTCTTCAAACCGCGTCAACTTTATCTGCAACCTCAAAGCAGTGCTTTGAGCAACCTGCAGCTAGTTTCCTAGTTTGCTCTTTGATTTTCATTGAGTATAAATTAAGTATAGCACAGTTAGGAAGAATAAGCTGAAAAGCGAAATAGTTCTGGAAAGAAGAACTAGATTTAGACAAAAAAATAAGCCCCGAATGAGTTCGAGGCTTAAACTGTTTTAATTACCAGCATAATATTTTTGGATTCCCTTGATAATCCCTTCAACTAGTTTATCTTGGTAGTCACTGCTGCGGATTTTTTGGTTTTCTTCTGGATTATCCATATATCCCATCTCTAGCAAAACAGCTGGTTTAGCTGTTTCACGGAGAACAGCAAAGGTTGCTTGCAAGAGCCCAGCATCTCTAGCTCCAGTTTCAGCTAGCAGTGAAGAATGGATATCGGCTGCGAGACGATTACTTTCACTCATCCGTTCAGGATTGTTGTGCCAATCCTTGTTAATCTTGCTAGGGAAACCAGGTTCATCTTTGTAAGAATAGGTCTGGATACCTAGATTAACAGTTGTATCATTTCCTTTTGCGTTGAAATGAAGGCTGATGAAAAAGTCAGCATTGGTCTTATTAACCATGCGAGAACGTTCGGTAATAAAATCAACGTCTATATCGCTATCTCGAGAAGTTAGAACAGTATAGCCGAGTCCTTCTAGTCGTTTACGTAGCTTACGATAAACTTGTAGGTTCAATTCTTTTTCAGCTATGCCATAGTAATAAGCCCCGCGATCCTTACCACCGTGACCTGGATCGAGAAAGATAGTTTTAGAGTAATGTCCTTTTTGAAAACCTTGTGCTAATTCACGAACCCATTTTCCATTCCCTTGGAAGAGCTGGTTTTTACCATCCACAGCATAGGTTCCTGTAACATACACACCATCGTCCTTAAGATAGTACCAAGCTTGATAGTCTGGGTCGTAGATCCATTCCTTATGGGCCATGTAGCCACCAGATTTGAGGTAGTAGGAACCAATCCATTGTTTTTGGGCATAGCGTCCGCCAGATTTTAGGTAAAACCAACTAGAGTAGTTTTGGTCGTAGACCCATTCCCTATCTGCCATAGCACCACTGGATTTGAGGTAGTAATCGCCTTTCCAGACATTGGCCAACATTCTACCGTAGCCATCAAAAGCATACCACTTGCCATTGATTTGGCTCCATTGGTTGGATAAATATTTACCTGAACCATTGATATAGTACCAATTATTTCCCATTTGGTACCAGCTGTTTTCAAGCAAGTAGCCATGACTATCAAAGAAATAACCATCATAGAGAGTATCTGTAAATTTGACCCCAGTTTGACTATAAAAAGTCCACTTGTTCCCCTCTTTTACCCAGCCAGTTTGTATAGGTTGATTGGGTTTAGTTTCCCTAGAAAGAGAAGGTTTGCTTTCTTGCTCACTTGAACTAGCTGTGCTCGACGAAGTTTCTGTACTAGCTTGAGAATTGCTAGTAGAAGTATTTGTAGAACTGTTAGTAGAATGACTAGTGGAAGTATTTATTGAGCTACTAGTTGAACTAGTCATAGGGGCAGTAGTGGAATGACTCGTATCATCAGCTAAAACGACTTGACTGGATAAGCCAAGAACAGCCAAGGCTAAAAGTGTCAGTCTTTTGTGTGATTTCATGTTGTTTGCCTTTCTAGAGAGATGAAATTTCAGTAATTATCGTAAAAAAACTGTTTATATTACCATTATACATTAAAAGGTTAGAAAATTACCAAAATATCAAACCTTATTTATTGAAAAAAGAAGAATGTATTTTCATTTCACTGACTTTTAGTGTAGCCTATATCCAAAAAGATAGATGAAAATCAGATAATTTTATTGTTTTAGTGTGAATCTTTTTTATCCTCCTTCCCAACAACTTGAATAAGCTTTGGAATCCTCTTTTTCTAGTTTTCATATTCTTAAAAAAGTGATAAAATGGTAGGAAGAATTGGAGAGTA
>CAUQTL010000020.1:0-21322 GCA_963521035.1 uncultured Streptococcus sp. | reverse complement strand
ATGAGTCTAGTTTACATCAAAAAAAGACCGCTTGCCATAACCTAACCTTACAAAAAAGGCTTTAATCTTACATTTTTGTAAGATTGGGGGAATGTAAGCAAAATTACTTAGAAAATAATTTGATTTTCTATTTTAAAAATTTTAAAAAATAAGTGTGAAAAGGCTTACTTTATAGAGGAGGGATCGGAACTATCATTTGAGTACTCTTATCTAGATGACACAACATTAAATTTAACACTTTCAAATCGTACTACCTATAAGGAAAGAAGGTGCGCTTTAATGAAACATAAAGAACATATACTCATCGGACTTCTCTATCTACTCTCTCCATTCATCGGTCAGCTCTTAGTTGAAAAAACATACTTTATCGGTACAGAATTTACAGGTACAGCTTATGTTATTTGTTGGTTATCAGTTGTTATCAGCATCCACCATTTTTCAAAAAATGTATTGTCTCAGCATGAAAAATCAGATTAGAAATCTAAGTTCAAAATATTATTTTTAATTTGTATATGAGGTTGAGAAAATCTTATTAAAAGTAAAAAAGCTTTAAATCAAGCAGTTTAGACTATTGATTTAAAGCTTTTTGCATATTTCTAATCTTTTGCAAAAGGATATTAGCGATGTACAGAAAAATCCTTAAATTTGTAAGCAGCTCTTGTCTTATTAGCTAAATCCCTCACCAAAACCATCCATCATTTTCTTCAATGGCTTGGGCTTCCTTGCGTTTGCGTGGTCCTGTTCCGTACATTTCGGCTTCTATGTCTTCCTTGGTTGGTAAGATAGAGGCAAGAATGATGTAAATAATCACACCAATTCCAAAATTTGCCACGGTAAAAATGGCAAAGAGAAAGCGGACTAGGGTTACATCAAAATTCCACTTATCTGATAGCCCAGCTAAAACTCCTGACACCATACGATTTCGTCTCATTTTATAAAATTTTGTATTCATGATTGTTTCCTCTTTCGGTATTCTTACAAGTAGTATAGCATGAATCAGAACTATCATCATCAGTCTGTAGGCCGATTTATAATGACGAGTTTACCTCGACAAACTCCACAGCGATAGCGTTTGGTATCAATTCTTCTCTTACGCTGATAACTTTGCTGGCAAGATTGGCACTGATAGACTAGGTAGGCACTTTGAGATTGTGTTTTCAAGGGTGGTACATAGCGCAGTCCATCAACTTCTTTCAAAAGTTCCTTAAAATCTCGGTCCTTATGCCGATAACCCTTTTTCTGAAAATAAAGGTGATAATGACAGAGTTCATGGCGGACAATTTTCCTAAAAACGTCCAACCCCAGTTCCTGATAAACCTTAGGATTAAAATCCAGATGCCCATCTTTGGGGAAAAATCGCCCACCTGTCGTTCGCAGACGAGAATTCCACTGGGCATGATGGCTAAAAGGTCTCCCGAAGTCTTCTAACGAAACCTGCTTGACGTAATCAGTCAGTTTCATTAGGAGCCAGGAGCGACAGATTGACTTTTTCACGTTCATTATCGATTTTCTTAACCCAAACTGTTACCAAATCTCCGACTGACACCACTTGGCTTGGGTGTTTAATAAATTTACGGCTCATATGGGAAATATGAATCAGACCGTCCTCATGAATCCCAATGTCAACGAAGGCACCAAAGTCAACAACGTTACGCACAACACCTTCTAGCTTCTGGCCTACCACTAGGTCTTTGATATCTAGGACATCTTGGCGAAGAACTGGAGCATCAAAGGAATCACGGAAATCTCGACCTGGTTTGAGAAGATCGGCAATGATATCTTTAAGAGTTTCTGGACCAAGGTCTAGCTCTTGCGCCATATCTTTGACTGAAATCGACTTGAGTTTGCCTTGGGTTTCTTCATTCAAGTCCTTGATATGCAAGCGTTTGAAAAGTTCCTTAACGGCAGCGTAATTTTCTGGGTGAACTCCTGTATTATCAAGAATATTGCTACTTTCAGGGATACGAAGGAAACCAGCTGCCTGCTCAAATGCCTTGGCTCCCAGACGGGGAATTTTCTTGATTTGAGCGCGTGAAGTGATTTTTCCTTCTTCCTCACGGTATTTGACGATATTTTTAGAGATGGTTTTATTGAGTCCAGCGACATGGGAAAGAAGAGCTGGGCTGGCTGTATTGACATTGACACCGACTTGGTTCACCACAGTATCCACGACAAAATCCAGACTTTCAGACAATTTTTTCTGACTGACATCATGCTGGTATTGACCGACACCGATTGACTTAGGATCGATTTTGACCAATTCCGCAAGGGGATCTTGCAAACGACGGGCGATAGAAATAGCAGAGCGTTTTTCAACGGTCAAGTCTGGGAACTCCTGACGAGCAAGTTCGCTGGCAGAGTAGACTGAAGCGCCACTTTCATTGACGATGACATAGCTAACCTCTGGAAACTCTTTAAGAACTTCCGCAACGAAAGCCTCACTTTCACGACTGGCTGTTCCATTACCAATAGCAATAATCTCTACACCATATTGACCAATCAAGTCTGCCAAATCTTTCTTGGCTTCTTCGATTTGACGAGCAGAGGCTGGTTTGACAGGATAGATGACTTGAGTCGTCAGCATTTTTCCAGTTGCATCAACGACAGCTAGCTTGGCACCTGTACGAAAGGCAGGGTCAAATCCAAGAACCACGCGCCCTTTCAGAGGAGCAACCAAGAGAAGATTGCGCAGGTTGTCAGAAAAGAGTTGAATAGCTCCTTCTTCTGCTTTCTCAGTTAGTTCTGTCCGAATACGACGCTCGATAGCAGGCAAGACTTTTTTCTTAACAGATTGCTGAACTACTTCATCTATATAGGCATTTTTCACCTTGAAACGAGCAGCAAAGAAGGCAAGGATACGGTCCATTGCATGTTCAAAACCGACCTTCAAGATACCTAGTTTCTCCCCACGATTGAGGGCTAAGGTTCGATAACCCTGCATGTTGCCAACTGTCTCTGAAAAATCATAGTAAATTTGAAAAACCTGCTTTTCATCAAGACTTTCATCCTTGAC
The DNA here is from genome assembly GCA_963521035.1 of uncultured Streptococcus sp. Taxonomy (GTDB): domain Bacteria; phylum Bacillota; class Bacilli; order Lactobacillales; family Streptococcaceae; genus Streptococcus. Next base: position 18,309 of record CAUQTL010000020.1, on the reverse strand, counting down.
TTGGGAAGTGAGTTTAGAGTGTCTCAGAACTTCCTGATAAGTCATGGAACGCAAGGTCACATCTTCCGATAAGGCTTCGACCAAGATATCAACTGCACCAGCCAAGGCCTCCTTACCAGTCGCAAATCCTTCACAGACGAACTTTTCTGCTTCCTTCTCTAAGTCAGCTACATTCTGCAAAATCAAGCGAGCAAGTGGGAAGAGTCCGGCTTCACGGGCAATAGTTGCCTTGGTCCGACGCTTTTCCTTGTAAGGAAGATAGAGTTCTTCTACGTCTGCTAATTTTTCGGCAGCTAAGATAGCTTCTTCCAATTCCTTGGTCAACTTACCTTGTTCTTGAATCTTCGCCAAGACAGCTTCCTTGCGGTCATTGAGATTGGTCAGACTTTTATCCAAATCGATAATGGCCTTAATCGCCACCTCATCCAGACTACCAGTCATGTCCTTGCGATAACGCGCGATAAAGGGAATAGTCGCCCCTTCTGCTGTCAAACTTAGAACAGTATCAATTTGCTTTAACGTCACTCCCAAATCCTGGGAGATTTTTTCATATTTTTTATCCATAAATCTATTATACCACAAGCTAAACGTTTCAAATTAGCTCTTACAGTATTTAAAAACAATATGTGGGGAATAAATTTGCTTCATTTCAATATTCTATTCATTGAGAAGGTTGCAATTTAATTCTAATAGTTTACAAAAGAATCAGTGATTAAATGCACTGTTTTTATCTTTTACAAAACGTTTTATAAAGCTATTTGTTGAAGTTAACGAATCAATTTTCAGAGCAAATAAAAAATCGCAAGCCTGAGCCTGCGGTGGGGATAATCTATTTTGAAATTTTAAACAAAAAAGGAGCATTTAAGCTCCCTCCTTTGAAATAACGGACACTTGGCTGGTCGGTGTACCCAGCATCTCAGATACCTTTTTCAAGGTGCGGCAGGAACCTTTCTGCCCTCAAATGTCTTTCGTTAATATTATTCTAGCACTATCTACTTTTTTTGTCAAGCTTTCTCAATCTACCAGACTTAATACGACTTTGTAACTTGTAATCTTGTAAACGATACATGGTCGGAACATAAAAGAAATCTCCACTTTTATGTAACTTGATGGCAACAAGAACATTATCATCAAATCTTTTAACATATTCAAAACTAGCATCTTTCTCTCGTGGATTGATCCCAACGAAATCTGGATTACTTAGTATAAGTTCCAGGTCTTCGATATGATGAATCACATCATTATGATGCCGTTTCAACATATGGCTTCTTAAACCTTCTTTGTTAACTTTAATATCACTAGCTTCAAGAACAATATTAAAAATTTCTTTTACTTCGTCAGTTACCTGACCGATCTTTTTATGTTCCATCATTTCCTCCGTTATTTCACAATTATTATATCACAATCATAGTGTATATTTGGATATATCACGCTCTATTATTCGTTAGGTACTCAATTTTAACTTTTCCCTTTTCCTTAAAATAATAGTATAATAGAGGTAGAATTTAGAATCGAGGTACACCTATGGCTGTAAAATTTACAAAACGAGACGACTTGGACAAGATGTTTGAAGAGTTTGCTAAACTCCCTGATTTGAAACAAGTCACTTTCCCTGATGACAAAGAGAAAAAAGCCAAAGCAGAAAAGAAAAACTAGATGACTGCTTTCCAACAACTCCCATCTAGTGTGCTTCAGACTGGAGCTATTTTCCTCTCCATTATCATTGAAGCCCTCCCTTTCGTGCTGATAGGAAGTATTGTCTCAGGGCTGATTGAAGTCTATATCACACCTGACAAGGTTTATCATTTTCTCCCTCGAAATCGTTGGGGGAGAATCTTTTTTGGTACCTTCGTCGGGATACTTTTTCCCTCTTGTGAATGTGGAATTGTTCCCATTATCAATCGTTTTCTGGAAAAGAAGGTCCCCAGTTACACGGCTGTTCCCTTTCTTGTGACAGCACCTGTTATCAATCCCATTGTTCTCTTTGCGACCTATTCTGCCTTTGGGAACTCCTTCCATGTCGCTCTGTTACGAGCTCTAGGTTCCATTGTAGTGGCTGTGATACTTGGGATTTTTCTAGGATTTTTCTGGCAAGAACCGATTCAAAAAGAAGATCGGTTGGCTTGTCATGAGCATGATTTTTCTCACTTGAGCTCTGCAAAAAAAGTTTTTCAGGTCTTTGTGCAGGCCATTGATGAATTTTTTGATACGGGGCGTTATTTGGTATTTGGCTGTCTCTTTGCCTCTGTTATACAGGTCTATGTTCCGACACGGATTCTGACCTCTATCAGTGCAACCCCTCTTTTTGCCATCCTGCTCTTGATGATTTTAGCCTTTCTTCTTTCTCTCTGTAGTGAGGCTGATGCTTTTATCGGATCTTCTCTTCTCTCGAGTTTCGGCTTAGCACCAGTTTTGGCCTTTCTCGTAATTGGCCCAATGCTGGATATCAAAAATATTCTCATGATGAAAAATTACTTGAAAGCACGATTTATCAGTCACTTCATTACGATTGTGACACTCGTTGTCTTAGTATATTCTCTCTTGATTGGAGTCGTCCTATGATTCGATTTTTAGTTTTAGCTGGCTATTTTGAATTGACTATTTATCTCCATCTGTCCGGCAAATTAAACCAGTACATCAACATGCACTATTCCTATCTGGCCTATATTTCCATGGTGCTTTCCTTTATCTTGGCAATCGTCCAGCTGTATATCTGGATGAAGCAAGTCAAAACCCACAGTCATCTGAATAGCCGATTATCTAAAGGAACTAGTATTGCTCTTCTTGCCATTCCAATTGTCGTCGGTTTAACTTTTCCAACTGTTAGCTTGGATTCTCAGACCGTTTCTGCCAAAGGCTATCAATTCCCCTTATCAGAAGGCACGGATCAAGCCATTCAGACAAGTGAAGGGACGACAAGCCAATATTTGAAACCAGATACCAGTTCTTATTTTTCAAAAACAGCCTATGAAAAGGAGATGCGAACTGCGGCGGATAAATACTTGTCCCAAGATAGTATTCAGATCACCAACGAAAACTATATGGAAGTCATGGAAGCTATCTACGACTATCCAGATGAGTTTGAGGGTAAGACAGTCCAGTTCACTGGCTTTGTCTATAATGACCCCAGTCATGCCAATAGCCAATTTCTGTTCCGCTTCGGCATTATTCACTGTATCGCGGATTCAGGTGTCTATGGATTACTGACCAAGGGAAATACCCGTCAGTATGAGAACAACACCTGGATAACAGCCAAAGGAAAACTGGTCAATCACTACCATAAAGAACTCAAACAAAACCTCCCAACCTTGGAAATCGATAGCTTTACCAAAGTCGATAAACCAGAAAATCCCTATGTATATCGCGTGTTTTAAAAAAGCAAGCTAAGACCATAAAAGTTAAAACGAACAAGTTCTTTTCTGAATAACAGAAAAAGAGCCTGTTCGTTTTTTGTTAAATAGTCTATAGTAAGATGTCATTTTTGATGTTTTATAACTTTCTTATGTTGTATAAAAATCTATTGACAAATCGCTATCAGACTCGTATTTTTTCCAAGCTAAGCTGAATCCATAATAATCTTCAAATTCAGGGTGCCAGTCATAATAAAGTGGAATACGACTATATTTTCTTGCAACAACTTCGTCTTCAAATTCTGGAGATTCCCCAGCAGTAATACCAAATTGAAGGCCATTTAGTTCCCAGCTATTGCCCCAAACGTTTTCATCTGAGAGAACATCGATCCATCTCGAGGCATCAATATCAAAATCAGCACACAACTCTAGTTCATAGAATCTTCTACAGTTAATCTCTGAAGGCTTTATATAAAGGGCGCTATCTACTTGGTACTTTTTATCTTTGACTTGAATCTGTGTGATTTTCATTGGAATCGGAACTCCATTTAATTCTAACCAGAAATAGCCTAAGGGAGTTTTGATAACGTAATATGTTTGCTGAGGCGCTGGTTTAGAGTTTTTAGAGCAAGCATCAAAAATTCTTCCAAGCTTAATTAAATTTCTACAAACGTTTTTCGAAGTGATTGGGTCGAAATATGAATACCTACGAATGACACGTTTTAACTTTTGAACAGGAAAAGTAATATCCCTTGGTAGGGCATGATACTTCTGCACAACTAAAGCAGTTTTTTCAGTATTTTCCTTCCCTACTGGGACAATAACAGCGTGCCCAATATGGATATTTGGGTCATCGCAGATATAAGTATAGCCATTTCCTCCCTCCTGAAACTCAACAACAACGATATTTAACTCTTGATCCGGATCAAAGAGAGGCTCGACCTTTTCAACTTCTTGGCGTTCATAAAAAGTAAAGCGATCTCCATCTCCGTCTTCGCCAAAAACCATGAAACTACCGCATTTAGGACACTTCCACATATAAAATGAAGCCTCTGAAATGTCTTCATAAGAAATTGAATCATTACCATCTTTTTTATTCATGATTTCTACTAACAACTCATCCGAGTAAACTGAATAAGCATTTGAATCGGGCGACCTATGGTCGTTCATCGCTTGCCCGCATTTACATGTCCATTTACCCATAAACAACCTCAGTCATGCCCTAATTCTTCAAGAAAAAATTGATTTAGAGCTTTCCAGTCTTTCTTCACCTCGGTAACACTTTGAACGTATGCATCCAGCTCTTTGATGTTTTTGATGATGTAGTGCTGGATTGGCATTATCGGATCAATTTCCATACCTTCAGGCCCATTTATCTTAATGTCTAGCAAGCTTGAAACATGCTCCTGCATTTGAGACGGAAGTAATTCTTTGACCAAATCATCAAACAAAATCGGTGGAACAGAATGGTATTTTTCAATCCAGCGACAAGCCAAAATAGGACGCAGCGCATAGAAATACTTTTTAGGTTTGACCTTATCTCCTGAAAGATACTTATTCATTTGAGTTCTTGCAGTGTTCAAGTAATGGTACAGCATTTTTTTCTCAGAAAAATACTGGGTTGCAAGAGGACGTATTCGTTCAATAAAATCCGTCTGTTGATAAATAATTGGAGACTGTAACCATTCAAATAGTGTAGGATTAGACTTATAAAAAAGTTTTAAAGTCTTGTCTAAATCCCAGCCACTCACATCCCAAGTATCGTCAATTGGTAGTTCGATAACATCGCGCTGTTCATTCAAACGGAGATAAAAATCTTGCTTGTGTTTGTAGATAAATCGTACATCAAAGTCACTATCGGGAGACTCAAAGCCCCAAGCACGACTACCAGACTCAATAGCCCACAAAACTGTGACATCGAAATCACGCTCAATTTCTGCTAATTTTTCAGGTACCAGTACATTCATTTCTTCTTGCGTTTGCATAATAAAGCCTCGTCTATAATTTGAACATAAACAGTTACTAAAATAGGAAACTAGGAGGACTGAAAGTGCTTTGTATCAAACTATCAAAACTACTACCAAAATAACTAATCCATCTAGTAGCTTTTTCAGACGTTTTCTATACCTGAGACCTTTAAATGACAGAATATCCATCCTTCCAATTCCGAGCAATTTCTTCATCTTTCTGGAGTTGGTCTACCAGTTCTTCAACGGAGTCAAATTTGACCATTTCACGGACACGGTCCAGCCAGTAGACAATGACTGTTTCACCGTAAATGTCATCTGAAAAATCAAAAATATTGACTTCAAAACGTGGCTCTTCTCCATCGAAAGTAACATTTTTCCCGACACTCGCCATTCCACGATATCTTTTACGCTGCACTTCAATATCGACTACGTAAACACCATCTGCTGGCATATAGGTTCGATCTCTTAAAACTAAGTTTGCTGTTGGGTAACCGATAGTCCGTCCACGAGCATTGCCATGAACAACCATTCCACGTGATGGTAGAGGAGTGCCAAGTAACTGACCAGCTTCTCTGACATCTCCATCAAGAATAGCTTGACGAATACGAGTAGAACTAATTTTCCCCTTTTCATCCTCAACGGGAGGAACAATAATGATTTCTCCATCAAAATAGTCCTTCAAATCATCCGCAGTTTTCTTATCAGAACCAAAGGTGTAATCAAATCCTGCTACGATAATCGCTGGTTTTAATGCTCTAACATAGGTATCAAAGAACTCTTGCCCCGTTAAACTAGCAAATTTACTACTAAAGTCAAGTAAGAAAAGAGCCTCTACTCCATGCCATTTCATCTTATGTTCCCGTTCTTCATGGCTAACAATATGAAGCATTAATTCTGGCTTGTACGGTTGCAAAGCAAGCTTAGGGGACTCTGTAAAGGTCATCACGACAACTGGTAGATAATCTTTCATAGAAGCCTTGCTAGCTACTTCAAAAAGCTTCTGATGTCCTTTATGAATACCGTCAAAATAGCCTAATACAAGAACTGTTTTATCAGGTACTGCGATATCTTTTTCATTTTTTATAGGTACTGTTGTAATCATGAAACTATTATATCATAGAGAAAGCCTTTTCGCTAAAAGGAAATCCCAAATGTCATTTTTTACTCCTGAAATGACCTTAAAAACATTTCAGGATGTTAGTTTTAAGAAAATGAGTCTGGGACAAAAGTCTAGCCTTAAATATAAAAAGCGAACAAAACGAGTTATCTGAAACTCAGAATTCTGTCTTGTTCGCTTTTTTTGTCTAATCTATCGATTTTTAAAATTTATAATAAAGAATTCCTAAAATCAAAATCTTTTTGTCCCAGACTCATCGTTTGGTAACTAGTCTACTGTTTCTTCTAAATCTTTTAACTTAACCGAAACAATCTTTGAAACACCCGATTCCTGCATGGTCACTCCATAGATGGAATCAGCCGCTGCCATGGTCCCCTTACGGTGGGTTACGACAATAAATTGGCTGTCCTTGTCAAAGCGGTTAAGGTAATCCCCAAAGCGTTTGACATTGGCTTCGTCTAGCGCAGCCTCTACCTCATCCAAGATAACAAACGGGATAGTCTTAACTCGAATAATAGAGAAAAGCAAGGCTAGAGCTGATAAGGCTTTTTCCCCACCACTCATGAGGTTGAGAGACTGGATTTTCTTGCCTGGCGGTTGGACAGAAATCTCAACCCCAGCTGTCAGCAAGTCTCCCTCAGTCAAAATCAGGTCTGCCTGACCTCCGCCAAACATCTGCTTGAAGGTCACTTTAAAGGACTCACGAATAGCCTCAAAGGTTGATTTAAAGCGTTCTTTAACCTCATCATTCATCTCTGTGATGGTTTCAAGAAGTAGGTTTTTCGCTGACAAAATATCATCTCGCTGGCTATTTAGGAAATCCAGACGGTTGTGGACTTCTTCGTACTGTTCAATGGCTTCCAAGTTGACAGGACCCAGTGAGCGAATAGCCTTCTCCAAATCCTTAACCTCTTGCTCTGCCAGATTGAGATTTTCCAATTCATGCGCCTTTTCTAGTGCTTCAGTATAGCTAATCTGATACTGGTCTGTTAATTGACTTTGTAGATGGCGCAAGCGCTCGCTGACCTTTTCTTTCTTAGCTTCAGCACGTGTTTGCTTGCGAATCCATTCCTCATTCTGCTGGCGAGCCTGATCCAAATGACTAGCAATGTCATCCAGCTGACCCTCAATATCATCCAACTCAAACTGCTTGCGAATCAAACCTTGTTGGAGATTGGTTTTCTGATTTTTTGCTTCTTCGGCCTGTTGACTGAGCAAATCCGTATCAACTTTCTCAAGATTGTCAACCTTTTCTTGAAGAAGGCGCTGGATTTCCTCTTGCTCGATATTCAGATTATCCAATTCCTTGCCTAAACGTTCAATATCAGCAACTTCGTAACGTTTTTGCCCTTGCAGTTCTGTCTTAAGCAAGCGAGCTTGCGCTACCTGTTCTTGCAAGTTTTGATAACGTTCTTGGATGGCGTTTTTGTTGGACTTAATCTCTTCAATCTCAGCTTCCAGATTTTGCTTGTCACTTGCGATTGTAGCAAGGCGCTCTTGGCATTTTTCCTTATCTGCTTGCCAATCTCCTTCAGAAAGACGATCTAATTCCTCTTCTTGGAGTTTCCAAAGAGTTTCTAACTCTTCAACTTGCTGACTGGTTTGCTGATAAGAGAGGGATAAGCCCTGCTCCTGAATACGAGCCTGCTCTCCTAGAGATTTGATTGCTTCTAATCTTTCTGTCAATCTAGTCATCTCATCTTGCAAGGTCTTCAAAGTCGCCTCTTCTGAACGCAAGCTTGCTTCTTCTTCAGCAATTTCTTTTTGCAATTGCTTCAGCTCTGGCTTGATAAAAATACTGTTATTCTGGCGATTGGCTCCACCTGCGTAAGAACCACCTGTGCGCAACTCTGTACCGTCCAAAGTCACCATACGAACCTGATAACGAACCTGGCGAGCTGCTGCACGCGCATGCTCTACAGTATCAAAAATAGCCGTCGAAGCTAGCAAGTTCTTGAAAATAGCTTCCAGTCTCTTATCAAATGCCACCAACTCATCAGCCATACCAAGGAAGCCTGAACTTGATGCGATAGTATCTTGGTTCTGACTTGAAATCGTACGAGCCTTGATAGTCGTCAACGGAAGGAAGGTTGCACGACCTGCTCTGTTTCGTTTGAGGAAATCAATCGCCTTGGTTGCTGCCTCTTCATCTTCTACGATGATATGCTGACTGCTGGCTCCAAGCGCAATCTCTAGGGCAGTTTGATAATGCACATCAAAGGTCAGGTGCTCACTGACTACACCAATAATTCCACCAAGGCGATCTTTCTCTTGGAGAACACTCTTAACACCTGCATAAAAGTTACTATGATTTCTCAGGATATTTTCTAAACTTTGAGCTCTGGCCTGCTTGTTTTTAAGACTGTCCAGACGGTCAAAGAGTTGACTTTGTTGAGCTTGATAGGAAGATTTCTGCTCCTCTTGCTCCTTAGCAATAGCTTGGTATTCGGCCAATAATTTTTGAACCTGCTCCTTGGCAGTTTCAAGCTCAGCCTCTTGCTGACTAGCCTTCTCTTTAGCTGTAGCCAGCTGTTCTTTGAGCTTTTCTAGTTGGTCTGCTTGTTTTTGAGAAAGCTGGCGACTATTTTCCAACTCATTCTCGATGCGGGTCAGTTGGTTTGAGACATCCGCTTCTTCTTGTAGAAGGGCCACAAAGCGTTCACGTAAGAGCTCAATCATCTGATCAGGATCATCTGAAAAAGCCAGCAATTCAGCTTCTAAACGATTGAGTTTTTGATTATTTTGGACTAGATTTTCTTCTAAGAGGGCTAAAGAGCTTTCTTTTTCAGTCTTTTCCTGACTTAGAGCATTTCTCTTATCCTCCAAAGCAGCCAAACGAGCTTGTGCTTCCTGTTGATTCAGAGCTACTTGCTCAGATTCTAATTTCGATAGGGCTAATTTTCTCTCTAAATCACTAATCAGACTGGTCAAATCCATCAAACTGCCTTGGTCTTTGGCCATTTCAGCCTGTAAATCTTGGCGTTGCTTCTTGAGATTCTGATTTTCTTCCTCTAATTTTTCCCGCTTTTGGTAGTAGCTCGTCAAGAGTTCCTGAACCTGAGCCAACTCTTCTTCTGTCAACTCTAGTTCAGCCTTATTTTCCTTGATTTGAGCAACCAAAACATCCAAGTAAATAGCTTTACGTTGGCCTTCCAAGTCTAGAAACTTACGAGCATTTTCAGCTTGCTTCTCAAGAGGCTTGATTTGATTATCCAACTCGTAGATAATGTCTTCTAGACGATTCAGATTATCCTGAGTTTGTTGCAATTTGCTCTCAGTTTCTTTTCTGCGAGTCTTGTATTTCAAAACTCCTGCAGCTTCTTCGAAAATGGCACGACGTTCCTCAGGCTTGGAGTTGAAAATCTCCTCAACCTTCCCTTGGGAAATAATGGAGAAGGAATCTCGTCCCAAACCTGTATCCAAGAAAAGATCATGAATATCACGCAGACGTACTTTCTTACCGTCAATCTTGTATTCGCTATCTCCGCTGCGATAGATATGACGTTCTACCCTGATTTCATGACCTGCATCCTTGATAAATCCGTCATTATTATCCAAAGTCACAACTACAGAAGCATAATTGAGCGGTTTGCGACTTTCAGTTCCAGCAAAAATGACATCTGGCATCTTGCCGCCACGGAGACTCTTAACACTTGACTCTCCCAAGGCCCAACGCAGACTTTCTGTAATATTCGACTTTCCAGATCCATTGGGTCCAACAACTGCCGTCACACCTTGGTCAAAGACGACCTTGGTCTTGTCAGCAAAAGACTTGAATCCCTGAATTTCGATTTCCTTTAAATACATGAATCCAGCCCTTTCTCAACGGCATTTTTGGCAGCTTCCTGCTCTGCTAATTTCTTAGAACGACCTTGACCTTGACCGATGCTCTTACCTTCAACGAGAACTTCTACATCAAAAACCTTATCGTGAGCAGGCCCTGTTTCAGAAATCACCTGATAACGAATAGCCACATCCCCATTGACCTGAAGCAACTCTTGGAGATGGGTTTTGTAGTCTGTAATCATCTCAAATTCGCCTGCTTCAACCTTAGGAATCATGACTTGATAGATAAATTCCTTAACCTTGGCCACATCCTTGTCCAAAAGAAGGGCACCAAGAAAGGCTTCAAAGGCATCACCAAGAATGGTATCACGATTGCGTCCACCAGACTTTTCTTCCCCTTTACCAAGTTTGATAAACTGATCAAACTGGCAATCACGCGCAAAACCAGCTAAACTCTCCTCGCGGACAATCATGGCACGGAGTTTAGACAAGTCACCCTCAGGCTTTTTAGGATATTTTTTATACAGATATTCTGAAATCAATAACTGTAGAACAGCGTCTCCTAAAAATTCCAAGCGTTCATTGTGTGAAATTTTTAAGAGGCGGTGCTCATTGGCATAACTCGTATGAGTAAAGGCAGTTTCCAGTAAGTTTTTGTCTGCAAATTCGATTGCAAAATGGTTCTTTAGTACAGTTTGTAATTCTTTCATACCAACCTCTTTCTAACTGATAACAGTCCTTTTTATTATATCAAAAAAAGCCCCCTGAGTCACTTTAAAACGGGACTGGAAAGCATTTGGGCATTCTATAGAATATGATTTTCAGTTTTAGGGAAAAATTTGAGGCAGGATAAAGAAAAAAGCCCTACTAAAGGCTTTTTAGGATGTTTACATCCACCCTGAGGGAATCGAACCCCCATCTCAAGAACCGGAATCTTACGTGATATCCATTACACTAAGGGTGGAAACTTGTTTCATTATAACAAAAATTTGCTCTAATAACAAGTTTTTTTCTAGTGAGATAGCCCGTCTTAGTGGGAAGCATCCCCATTCCAGATAGAGTTTTTCACGATAACATAATCAACGTGTTTAAGGTCAGCAACCTCACGTCCACCTGCATAAGAAATAGCACTTTGAAGGTCTTGTTCCATCTCAGTTAAAGTGTCTTGCAGATGACCTTTAGCAGGAAGCAAGATACGTTTGCCTTCCACATTTTTGTAAGCACCTTTTTGATATTGTGAAGCTGAACCATAGTACTCTTTGAACTGTTCACCATCAACTTCAATCGTTTTCCCTGGACTTTCGATGTGTCCTGCAAAGAGGGAACCAATCATGACCATGCTGGCACCGAAGCGGATAGACTTGGCAATATCGCCATGAGTACGAATTCCTCCATCAGCAATAATCGGTTTACGTGCAGCCTTAGCACACCAGCGGAGAGCAGCCAACTGCCAACCACCTGTACCAAAACCTGTCTTGACCTTTGTGATACAAACCTTACCAGGACCGATACCAACCTTAGTAGCATCTGCACCAGCATTTTCCAATTCACGCACAGCTTCTGGTGTTCCCACATTTCCAGCAATGACAAAGGTATCTGGCAATTCTTTCTTGATGTGTTGAATCATTGAAATCACGCTATCCGCATGACCATGGGCAATATCAATCGTGATGTACTCAGGAGCATCAGCCTTGAGCTGGCTAACGAAATCATACTCATAGTCCTTAACACCGACAGAAATAGAAGCAATAAGACCTTGATTATGCATACGCTTAATAAAAGGAATACGTCCTGCCTCATCAAAACGGTGCATAATGTAGAAGTAACCACCTTTAGCCAATTGCTCTGCTACATTTTCATCCAAAATCGTCTGCATATTAGCTGGCACAACAGGTAGTTTAAAGGTGTGATTTCCCAGAGTAACACTTGTATCCGCTTCTGCACGGCTTTTAATGACACATTTATTTGGAATCAACTGGATATCTTCGTAATCAAAAATTGGGAATTCATTTAACATATCGATGTCTCGTTTCTTTTGTAATGACCTACCTATGCTCTCGCATCACTACGTCTTTTCCGACGTTTCCTTAATTTATTATAAACCAAAGTACAGTTTTTGTCAAATATTTTTATAAATCAAAATTTATTGTTCGGATTTTCTTGTATGAATAAAAAAGAAAGAGGAGAGATTATTTTCTCCCCACTTCTTCTACATTCTAATAATACTCACCCTGACGATAGTCCCATGAGTTAAAGGTGTCTGACAGGTGCATCATAATCTTATCAATGTCAAGCCCTTTGCGGATTACAACTGGAGCTGGTGAAGTTGAACGTGCTCCTCCTTGTTCTGGGATGAGTTTACCGTATTTATCAACCATAGAGACCATCACACCTTGCTCGTAGCGAGTTTCAATCGTTTTGTCAGGCTGGATAGATGCCACATAGTCGTCTGCCTCGATAACAAGGTCAACTGCCCTTTCGATGCGTTCTCCGATACCTTCTACTTTACCACGGTTTCCTTTTCCAGATGGGTTTGCAGATGAGGCATAGACCATCTTGCCTTCTTCCCAAAGTTTGGCAGCCAATTGTTCACCAGCTTTCCCAAACTTGATAACGAAACAGCTAGTACCACGCACGTCAGTCATCAGTTCTTCACGCCCATCCCCATAAGCTTTGAGTTTTTCAAAAGCTTCTGGTTTCCAAGGAAGGATACAACCAAGAAGAATGTCTTCGTCCCAATGTTTTTGGTAAAAGGCTTCAATTTCTGGATTGAGTTGTGCTAAAGCACGAAGCTCATCCATGCTACCGCAGAGAACAACACCTGGTTTGTTACGGTTACGCTCTTTGGCTTCAAACTTGCGTTCAAGTCCTGCCTTATCGCTAGTCATGATGATATAACCGACTTTTGTAGGGCAAACAATGCACCCTCCCTCACCTTTTAAAATGTCATAGCCTTCTTGTGAAAGTGTTCCGTTCCATTGAATGTGTTTTGTCATAGTTCTATTTCCTTTTCTATTTTTCTTCTAATCCTGCCAGTAGGCTGGTCGTTGTTTTTCATAAGCAGCAATCAAATCTTCATACTGCAAGGTAATTCCGATATCATCCAAACCATTTAAGAGTTTGTGTTTCCATTCGCTATCGATTTCGAAAGTGAATTCTCCAATTGGTGAGATGATTTTTTGTTGTTCCAAGTCCACAGTTACCTGGTCACTTGGTTGTAGCTGGGCTAATTTCTCTCTAACCTCTCTGGGCTGTACAATAGGCAACATGCCATTATTGAGTTCATTATTGTAATGAATATCACCAAAAGACCCTGCAATCACGACCTTGAAACCATAGTCCGCTAGAGCCCAAGCTGCGTGTTCCCTCGAAGATCCTGCCCCAAAGTTATCCCCTGAGATGAGAATACTGGCTTTCCGATATTCAGGTCGGTTAAAGACAAAGTCTGGGTCCTCAGTATACTTGTCATCCAGATAACGCCAAGCATACATGAGGTACTTACCAAAGCCTTTCTTATCGATTAACTTGAGAAACTGCTTGGGTAGGATTTGGTCAGTGTCAATGTTATCATTCATGAGAGGAACGGTCGTTCCCGTATAAACTGTAAATTTCTCCATATCCTCTCCTTACTGAGCTTCTGGCATTTGCCGAACATCTACGAAGCGCCCTGCAATAGCTGCCGCAGCTGCCATGGCTGGACTGCAGAGATGGGTCTTAGCGCCAAAGCCTTGTCTGTCTTCAAAATTTCGATTGCTGGTTGAGGCGCAGTGAACGCCATCTGGAACCTTGTCAGGATTCATCCCTAGGCACATAGAGCAACCTGGGTCTCTCCACTCAAAACCAGCATCTAGAAAGACCTTGTCTAAGCCCAACTTCTCAGAAGCTCGTTTGACAGGACGAGAGCCTGGAACTACGATAGCTGTTAAATTAGGAGCTATCTTCTTCCCTTTGACAAATCGCGCAGCCAGTTGCAAGTCACTGAGACGAGCATTGGTACAAGATCCAATAAAGATATAGCCTAGTTCAATGTCCGCTGGCTTTTGACCAGGTTCCAAGTCCATGTAATTATAGGCTCGTTCATCATTCATATCCTTAATTTCTGGGAAGCTACTGTCAAAGTCAACGCCCATAGCAGGATTAGTTCCCCAGGTCACCATGGGAGCCAAGTCTGAGACATCCATCTGGATAACCTTATCGTAAACGGCATCATCATCACTGACAATTGTTTTCCAATCCGCCACAGCCTCCCCGAAAGCCTCTGGAACACACTCACGTCCCTTGAGATAGTCATAAGTGGTTTGATCCGGATTCATGATTCCCATCTTGGATCCAAACTCGATGGACATATTGCAGATGGTCATTCGCTCTTCCATGCTCAGTGCATCAATAGCTTGTCCACGATATTCCACCACGTAGCCAACGCCGCAAGCAACGCCGTACTTGGCAATCAAGGCTAAAATGAAATCCTTGGAATAAACTCCTTTTTGAGGAACTCCAGTGAATTCTACCAGCATTTTCTTGGGTTTGACCTGCCAGAGGGTCTGGGTCGCAAAGACATGCTCAACCTCACTAGTCCCAATTCCAAAGGCGATCGCTCCGAAAGCTCCGTGAGTTGCCGTATGGCTGTCTCCACAGACAATGAATTTCCCCGGTTGGGTCCGTCCTGTTTCTGGACCAACCATGTGAACAATTCCTTGTTTTTCAGAACCATGGGCCGCATGTTCAATTCCAAACTCCTCAACATTTTCAGCAAGCTTATCAATTTGAGCCTTAGAAATGACATCTCGAATATCATAGATATTGACCGTCGGGACATTGTGGTCAAAAGTTCCAAATGTCAAGTCTGGTCGTCTCAATCTGCGACCTGCATCTCGTAATCCTTGAAAAGCCTGAGGACTGGTCACTTCGTGGATATAGTGCTGATCCACATACATGAGTTGCGGCTGCCCCTCTTCTCCTGTGATGACATGACGGTCCCATAATTTATCAAAAATCGATTTTCCTGCCATCCATTACCTCCAAATAAAATATAAGGCTACTAGTGTGGACACCATCCCGAGAAACCAAACTGTTTTAAAATACCATTTTCGAGTCTTGTGGTGAAAGATGATTCCTGCTAACCAGGCACCAAAACCACCACAAGTAAAGGATAAAATAAGTAAGATTTTTTCAGGGATGCGCCAAACTCTTCTCCTTGCCTTAGATTTGTCAATACCATAAATCAAGAAAACCATGACATTCCAAATCAAAAGGACTAGAGTAATTTTTTCGTCTAACTTCATAACCTTGCAATAATAGCTTCCGTCATTTCCTTAGTCGAAGCCTGTCCACCTATATCTCTTGTTAAAACACCAGCTGCCAAACTTGCCTCAACAGCACGCTCGATACGCTCCGCATCCTCATGACGTCCAAAACTATCTCTCAACATCATGGCAACTGATAAAATCATGGAGATAGGATTTGCAATTCCTTGACCAGCAATATCAGGAGCTGAACCGTGAATTGGCTCATAGAGACTTGGACCCTTTTCAGAATGACTGGCTGATGGCATGACGCCAAGTGTACCAGATAGAACGCTTGATTCATCAGATAAGATATCTCCAAAAAGATTTTCTGTCACGATGACATCAAACTTAGCAGGATTGGTAATCATAAGCATGGCAGCTGAGTCCACCAGCTGGTGTTCCAAACTCACATCTGGGAAATCCTGTGCGACCTTCTCAGCTACTTTCCGCCAGAGTTTTGAAGTCGCTAGAACATTTTGCTTATCGATACTAGTAACGATTTTTCTGCGATTTCTTGCAATTTCAAATGCCTTACGAATAATCCGCTCTACTTCCTCATAGCTGTAGTCGTTGATATCACGCGCTTTGCGCTCTTTAAGGATATGATCTCCAAAGTAAATCCCGCCTGTCAACTCACGCACCACGACAAAGTCTACACCAGCAATTCGTTCCGGTTTGAGTGGTGACAAATGCTTGAGACTCTCAAAAATCTTAACAGGGCGAATATTAGAATAGAGATTTAGTTCCTTACGGAGAGCCAGCAGGCCTTGTTCAGGCCGAACCGCTGCTCCATCATACTGAGGACTACCGATAGCCGCTAGGAGAATGGCATCTGCTTCACGACATACCTTGAGAGTTTCACCAGGTAAGGGATGCCCTGCAGCATCTATACCTGCACCTCCAAAAGGTCGTCTATCAATCTCATAGTCAAAACCTGTTTTTTCAGCTAGAGCTTCCAGAACTTCTAAACCAGCCTCCATGATTTCTGGGCCAATTCCGTCCCCTGCTAGAGCTACTATTTTCTTTGTCATAGCCTTCTCCTTTACACACTAGGCATATCGCGATAGGAAACACTACGTCCCATCTCACCAGCATTCTCTTTTTGAACAAAGGTATTAGCATTGATATAGGCAATAGCAGAAGCCTTCAACACATCGAAATCAAGACCTGCTGCGTTAAAGATGGTTTCTGTATCTCTATTTTCAACAGTAACCAAGACCCGAGCTTGGGCATCAATTCCATCTGTCACAGCGTCAATAGTATAGGATACCAAGCGGACGGATTGGTTAAAGAACTTATCGATAGCGTTAAAAATCGCTTCAACGGAACCTTGCCCTGTCGCATTAAATTCGACTTTTTCACCATCCATATTGGCTAGGCTAACGAGTGCTTCAATGTCATTATCTGCATGGGTTTGCAGTTGTAAATCATCAAAATGGAAGCCTTCTGGATTTTCAACCATGGTTCCAGCTACCAGAGCACGAATATCTGCATCTGTGATTTCTTGCTTTTTATCAGCCAGCGCCTTGAACTTAGCAAAGAGTGGTTTGATATCCTCTTCTGAAAAGTCTAGGGCCAATTCTCTTAGTTTTTCAACAAAGGCATGACGACCAGACAATTTTCCAAGTGGAAGACTATTACTCTTAACACCGACTAATTCAGGAGTGATGATTTCATAGGTAAGAGGATTTTTAAGGACTCCGTCTTGGTGAATACCAGATTCGTGAGAAAAGGCATTGCCACCGACCACAGCCTTGTTTTTAGGAACTGGAATACCAGAGAAGCGAGAAACCATTTCTGACGTATTGATGGTCTCATTTAGGACAATGCTTGTCTCTGCTTGGTAGTAATCTTGGCGAATATTGAGGGCTACCGCAATTTCTTCCAAAGCAGCATTTCCAGCTCGCTCCCCAATACCGTTGATAGTTCCTTCGACACGTCCTGCCCCATTCTTAACAGCAGCAAGGCTATTAGCCACTGCCATTCCGAGGTCATCATGACAGTGAGGTGAATAGATAATCTGACGATCTGTCTTGACATTCTCAATCAAGTATTTGAAGATAGCTCCATACTCTTCTGGTGTAGTAAATCCTACCGTATCAGGGATATTGATATAAGACGCACCTGCATCAACCGCTGTTTGAACAACTTGCAGAAGGAAATCCAACTCTGTTCTGGTCGCATCCTCTGGAGAGAACTCGACAACCTCAAACTTAGAACAGGCATAGGAAACATGCTCACTAATTGCTTCCAAAATCTCTTCCTTGCTCTTATTGAGCTTATACTTACGATGAATCGGACTGGTAGCAATAAAAACGTGAACTTGTGGATACTTGGCGTCCTTGAGGGCCTCATAACAAGCATCAATATCAGACTTGACCGAACGTGCCAAACCAGTCACCGCCGTTTTCTTCAAGACCTTAGCAATCTCCTGCACTGCCGTAAATGAGTCTGGGCTAGCCGCTGGAAAACCAGCTTCGATGGCTGAAATACCCCATTTCTCCAGCTGTCTTGCTATGGCAATTTTTTCCTTGATTGAAAAGTTAACACCTGGTGTCTGTTCCCCATCCCGAAGGCTGGTATCTAGAAATTCAACTGTTCTCATAAGATTTCCCCTTTTCCAAATATGGTTTTAAAAAAAACATCTCGCTCAGAAACCCAAGCGAGATGTTGATTCACTCCCGCTTGGTAAGCCAAACAGGACTAATGCTTTTTGCACTAGCCCGAGTACCTCAACAACAAAGCGAATTGATTAAACTTAGCTGTTTTCATGTTTGACTTTCTCCTTCGTTTGATATCTT
>CAUQTL010000019.1:0-21834 GCA_963521035.1 uncultured Streptococcus sp. | reverse complement strand
TCGAAAACCACACAGAAGATATGAAAGTGACTGCAAGTGTCAACGATGTGGCTGAGTCTGTAGAACGAATGACCGGTATTCCAGTGTCACAAATGGGAGCATCAGACATCGAACGTTTGAAAGATATGGCTCATCGCTTGCAAGATAAGGTAATCGGTCAAGACAAGGCGGTAGAAGCAGTAGCTCGTGCTATCCGTCGTAACCGTGCTGGTTTTGATGAAGGCAATCGCCCAATCGGAAGCTTCCTCTTTGTAGGTCCAACTGGAGTTGGTAAGACTGAACTTGCTAAACAATTAGCGCTTGATATGTTTGGAACTAAGGACGCAATCATCCGTTTGGATATGTCTGAATACAGTGATCGCACAGCCGTTTCTAAGCTAATTGGTACAACAGCAGGCTATGTGGGTTATGATGACAATAGCAATACCTTAACAGAACGTGTTCGTCGCAATCCATACTCTATCATTCTCTTGGACGAAATTGAAAAGGCTGATCCTCAAGTAATCACCCTTCTCCTTCAAGTCTTGGATGATGGTCGTTTGACAGATGGTCAAGGAAATACGGTGAACTTCAAGAACACTGTCATTATCGCGACTTCAAATGCTGGATTTGGCTATGAAGCTAACTTGACAGAAGATGCGGATAAACCAGAATTGATGGATCGTTTGAAACCGTTCTTCCGTCCAGAATTCCTTAACCGCTTTAACGCAGTTATTGAGTTCTCACACTTGACTAAGGAAGACCTTTCTAAGATTGTGGACTTGATGTTGGCTGAAGTTAACCAAACCTTGGCTAAGAAAGACATTGACTTGGTAGTCAGTCAAGCGGCTAAAGACTATATCACAGAAGAAGGTTATGACGAAGTCATGGGTGTTCGTCCACTCCGTCGTGTGGTTGAACAACAAATCCGTGACAAAGTCACAGACTTCCACTTGGATCACCTAGATGCCAAACACCTAGAAGCAGATATGGAAGACGGTGGTTTGGTTATTCGTGAGAAAGCTTAACTAGAGATTTTGAGAATAAAAAAAGAAGGAACCAGCTGAAAAAAACTGGTTCTTTTTTGTGTTTAGATGACATGGCGTTCAAAGGCATCGTCTGAAATCCCTTGTTCAAGGATGAGTTTTGCCCATTCTTTAGCAGAAAAGAGGCTGTGATCCTTGTAGTTGCCGCAAGATTCGATGGTTGTTCCAGGGACATCTTCCCAAGTAGTAGTCTCAGCAATTTCTTTGAGCGAATCCTTGATAACAGCCGCGATTTCAGCACTGGTGTGGCGCCCCCACATAATCATGTGGAAGCCTGTGCGGCAACCAAATGGTGAACAGTCAATCATGCCGTCGATGCGGGTACGGATGAGTTTGGCCAAGAGGTGCTCGATAGTGTGAAGGCCAGCAGTAGGGATAGAGTCTTCATTGGGTTGCACTAAACGAATATCATAATTGGAGATGACATCTCCCTTTGGCCCTGTTTCTTCCCCGATCAAGCGAACATAGGGTGCTTTAACAATGGTGTGGTCAAGTTCAAAACTTTCAACAATAACTTCTTTTGACATGGTAAATCCTTTCAGTTTTCTTCTTTCATTATAACATAAAGCTGGCTCCTGAGACAGAGAGAAAACCTCTCCGAGAGTGGAGAGGTTCAAATATTTATTTACGATACAAGCGGTCGTATTGGTAGTAAGGGTCAAAGGTTACGTTGATACCCAGTTTACGAAGGACATTCTTGTCTTCATCGGTTAAGATGATGGTTGAGTGGGCTTCGCTTCCTTTGAGGTTGCCAAGTTCTTCCATAGCACGAGCAGCATCAGGATTTTCTGTAGCTGTGATAGCAAGTGCAATCAGGATTTCATTTGAATGAAGGCGTGGATTGCGGCTACCCAGATGATCGATTTTAAGACCTTGGATTGGCTTAACAACTTCAGGTTCGATTAGTTTTACTTCTTTAGCAATGTCAGCTGATTTCTTGATGGCGTTGATCAAGGCAGCTGCTGTAGGGCCGAAGAGTTCTGAGTTCTTACCAGTGACAATTTCTCCGCTTGGCAATTCAAGGGCTAGGGCTGGTCCGCCAGTTTCTTCAGCTTTTTGGCGTGCAGCAACAGCAACCTTACGGTCTGCTGGTGTGATGCCGAGGTCATTTATAAGCAACTCAATTTTCTTGACAGCTGCTTCGCCAACTTTTTCGGCTTTAAAATCAAGAACAGTTTGATAGTAACGACGGATGATTTCTTGTTTAGAAGCTTCGACAGCAGCTTCATCATTTGTAATAGCGAAACCAACCATGTTGACCCCCATGTCTGTCGGTGAAGCGTATGGAGACTCTCCTAGGATACGTTCCAACATACGCTTGAGCACTGGGAAAATTTCGATATCACGGTTGTAGTTGACAGTGGTTTCTCCATAGGTTTGAAGATGGAAAGGGTCAATCATGTTGACATCATCAAGGTCAGCTGTGGCAGCCTCGTAGGCCAAATTGACTGGATGATGAAGGGGAAGATTCCAAACTGGGAAGGTTTCAAATTTAGCGTAACCAGACTTGATACCATTGATTTGGTCGTGGTACATATTGGACATACAGGTTGCTAATTTTCCAGAACCAGGTCCAGGAGCGGTTACGACGATCAAGTTACGACTGGTTTTGATGTAGTCATTTTTTCCCATTCCTTCTGGAGAAATGATGTGATCCATATCCGTCGGATATCCTTTGATTGGATAATGAAGATAAGAATCAATTCCGTTTTTCTCGAGTTGGTTACGGAAGGCATCTGCAGCTGGTTGACCAGCGTACTGTGTGATGACAACGGAGCCAACAAAAATCCCTAATTCATTGAATTTATCAATCAAACGAAGAACTTCTTGGTCATAAGAAATGCCCAAGTCACCACGTGCTTTAGAATGTTCGATGTTACTTGCATTAATAGCAATCACAACCTCAACCTGCTCTTTCAACTCCTGCAAGAGCTTGATTTTATTGTCAGGCTCATAACCAGGAAGAACACGAGCAGCGTGGAAATCTTCTAACATTTTGCCACCAAACTCCAAGTAGAGCTTGCCGTCGAATTGGTTAATGCGCTCCAAAATGTGGTCGCGTTGTAGATTCAAATATTGTTCAGAACTAAAAGCTTGTTTTTTCATTTTTTTACCTCTGACCTCTATTATAATAAAAAATTGGAAGTTAGGAAACTATGGAGTTAAAAAAGGAATCAAAAAGATTAGGCAAACGCTTGCACAAAACTCTGAAAAGCGCTATCATAGACTATAGATTATTAAAATAATGAGGTAAGAAGATGCAAGAAAAATGGTGGCACAACGCCGTAGTCTATCAAGTTTATCCTAAGAGCTTTATGGATAGCAACGGAGATGGAATTGGCGATTTGCCAGGAATTACCAGTAAGTTAGACTATCTAGCCAAGTTAGGAATTACAGCGATTTGGCTTTCTCCTGTTTATGACAGTCCTATGGATGATAATGGCTATGATATTGCTGATTATCAAGCGATTGCTGCTATTTTTGGGACCATGGAGGATATGGACCAACTGATTGCAGAAGCTAAGAAACGTGATATTCGTATCATCATGGACTTGGTGGTCAATCATACCTCAGATGAACATGCTTGGTTTGTCGAGGCTTGTGAAAATCCTGATAGCCCTGAGCGAGATTACTATATCTGGCGGGATGAACCTAATGACCTAGATTCCATCTTTAGTGGGTCTGCTTGGGAATACGATGAAAAATCAGGTCAATACTATCTCCACTTTTTCAGTAAGAAACAGCCCGATCTCAACTGGGAAAATGAAAAACTTCGTCAGAAAATTTATGAGATGATGAACTTCTGGATTGATAAAGGCATTGGCGGTTTCCGTATGGATGTTATTGATATGATTGGGAAAATTCCTGACGAGAAAGTAGTCAATAATGGTCCTATGCTTCACCCCTATCTCAAGGAGATGAATCAGGCCACCTTTGGAGATAAGAATCTCTTGACAGTAGGGGAAACCTGGGGAGCAACGCCAGAGATTGCCAAGCTCTACTCTGATCCAAAGGGGCAAGAATTGTCTATGGTCTTCCATTTTGAACATATCGGTCTTCAGTATCAGGAAGGTCAGCCTAAGTGGCACTATCAAAAAGAACTGAATATTCCTAAGTTAAAAGAAATCTTCAACAAATGGCAGACAGAGTTAGGCGTTGAGGATGGCTGGAATTCACTCTTTTGGAACAATCATGACCTCCCTCGTATCGTCTCAATCTGGGGAAATGACCAAGAATACCGCGAAAAATCTGCCAAAGCCTTTGCAATTTTACTTCATCTCATGAGAGGGACACCTTATATTTACCAAGGTGAGGAAATTGGGATGACCAACTATCCGTTTGAAACACTGGACCAAGTAGAAGATATTGAATCCCTCAACTATGCGCGTGAAGCTCTTGAAAAAGGTGTTCCGATGGCAGAAATCATGGACAGTATCCGTGTCATTGGTCGTGACAATGCTCGTACCCCTATGCAATGGGATGAAAGCAAAAATGCTGGTTTCTCAACAGATCAACCTTGGTTGGTAGTTAATCCAAACTATCAAGCAATCAACGTTCAAGAAGCGCTGGCAAATCCAGAATCTATTTTCTATACTTATCAGAAGTTGGTCCAAATTCGTAAGGAGAATAGCTGGCTGATTCGAGCTGATTTTGAATTGCTTGATACGGATGAAAAGGTATTTGCCTATATCCGTAAAGATGGGGACCATCGTTTCCTAGTTGTGGCTAACTTGTCCAATGAAGAACAAGACTTGACCGTAGAAGGAAAAGTCAAATCTGTCTTGATTGAAAACACCACGGCTCAGGAAGCCTTTGAAAAACAAATCTTAGCTCCATGGGATGCTTTCTGTGTGGAAATGACTAACTAAAAAGTGAGAACCTTGAGCCTTAGAGTTTGAGGTTTTTTGCTAAAAGTTGTGTAAAAAACTCTTTTAAAAAAAATTTGTTAGAATTTTCTAAAAAATCTGTCAAAAGCTCTTGCATTTGTAAAAAAATAGGGTATAATAGTGAAAATACTATTTTGAAGGAGATTATTTATGCAATCGAAAAAGTGGCTCTTAGGAGCAGGAGTGACCTTGAGTACAGCCATTCTTTTAACAGCTTGTGGGAAAAGTGAAAAGAATGCAGACGCTCCCAAAACATTTTCTTATGTTTATGCTGTTGATCCATCATCCTTGGATTATAGCGTTACAAGTAAAAGTTCAACTTCTGACGTAATAGGTAATGTCGTCGACGGTCTTTTAGAGAATGATAAATATGGGAATCTCATTCCTTCTCTAGCAGAGGATTGGTCAGTTTCTAAAGATGGCTTGACTTATACTTACAAACTACGTAAAGGTGTGAAGTGGTATACTTCAGAAGGAGAAGAGTATGCGGAAGTTAAAGCTCAGGATTTTGTCACCGGATTAAAGCATGCAGCAGATGGAAAATCCGATGGTCTTTCTTTGGTTGAGAAATCCATCAAAGGATTGGAGGCTTATGTTAGTGGTGAGACAAACGACTTCTCAACTGTAGGTGTGAAGGCTCTTGATGATTATACGGTAGAATATACCCTTAATAAACCGGAAAGTTTTTGGAACTCTAAAGTAACCACAGCAACCATGCTTCCTGTAAATGAAGAATTTTTGAATGCAACAGGCAAGGATTACGGAGCGCCAACTCCATCAAGTATTCTTTACAATGGCCCATATTTTTTGAAATCTTTGATTTCTAAATCTGTGATTGAATATGAAAAAAATCCTAACTATTGGGATAAGGACAATGTCAAAATTGATAATGTTAAATTGACATTCTATGATGGTTCAGACCAAGAATCCTTAATTCGTAGCTTTACACAAGGTGCCTATACAACTGCACGTCTTTTTCCAGCAAGCTCAAACTTTGAGTCAACTAAGAAAGAGTACGGAGATAAGATTGTCTATAGTCCACAAGAGGCAACAAGCTACTACCTCACTGTGAACGTAAACCGCCAGTCTTACAATAAAACAGCTAAAACAGATGAGTCACAAAAAACATCAACAAAAGAAGCTCTTCTCAATAAGAACTTCCGTCAGGCTCTTAATTTTGCCTTCAATCGCCACGCCTATACAGCTCAATTAAACGGTGAAGAGGGTGCGGATAAGATTATTCGTAATAGTCTAGTGCCAGATAATTACGTTCAAGTAGCTGGGAAGACCTTCGGACAGTTGGCTCAGGATGAACTACTGAAATATGGAGAACAGTGGAAAGATGTGACTCTCACAGATGGTAAGGATACAATTTACAATCCAACAAAGGCCAAGTCTGCATTTGAAAAAGCGAAGTCAGAATTGCAAGCTAAGGGAGTGAGTTTCCCGATTCATCTAGATGTGCCAGTAGAACAGACAGATGTAGTTGCGGTTCAACAAACCAATTCGCTAAAACAATCAATTGAAGAAACGCTTGGAACGGAGAATGTGATTATAGATGTTCTTCAAATGACAGATAATGAGAAGGAAAGTATTACTTCTCAAGCTAAAGTTCCAACCCAAAAAGATTATGATTTGAACGGAACAGGTTGGGGACCAGATTACCAAGATCCAGCAACCTATCTCAATATTTTAGATGCTAAGAAGGGTTCTGCCTTGAAACATCTAGGTATAACAAAGGGCAAGGATCCTGAAGTTGTGGCAAAAGTTGGCTTGGATGAATACAAGAAGCTCTTGGATGATGCGGCTTCTGAGACAAGTAATCTTGATAAACGATACGAAAAGTATGCTAAAGCACAGGCTTGGGTTACTGATAGTTCACTTCTTATTCCAGTTGCTTCTTCAGGGGGCTCTCCTATGGTTAGTCGTACTGTTCCATTTACCAAAGCTTATTCACAGGTCGGTATTAAGGGGGATCCATTTATTTTTAAAGGAATGGAACTTCAAAATGATATTGTGACAACTAAAGAGTATGATGCGGCCTTCAAAAAGTGGCAAAAGGAAAAACTGGAATCGAATGCTCAGTATCAAAAGGATTTAGAAAAGCACATAAAATAACGTGAATGAGATTCTTGCTTTCGTTAGGTTATCAGTTAATTCATTGATATTTAAATGATAAATCGCATAAAAACAAGGGAGGACTGTATGAAAGACAGAAATCCTTTGTTTTTTTATGACTAAAGTTTATAAACTTTCATTCTAGAAATTCAATTAACTTTACAAATTCCCACTATTTTGGTAAAATAAACCTATGTTATAAAAACTAACATAAAGGAGAAAGAAGATGACTACAAAAAAGCGTATCCTTAGTGCAGGTCTGACTGTTGCAGCTGCCTTGCTGTTAACTGCTTGCGGACAATCAGGTTCAGATACAAAAACTTACTCATCAACCTTTAGTGGAAACCCAACTACATTTAACTACTTATTAGACTACTACGCTGATAATACAGCTATTATTACTAACCTAGTTGATGGTTTGCTTGAAAATGACAACCACGGAAACCTAGTTCCATCTTTGGCAGAGGACTGGTCTGTTTCAAGCGACGGTCTGACTTATACCTATAAACTGAGAAAAGATGCCAAATGGTTTACGGCTGACGGTGAAGAGTATGCCCCAGTCAAGGCACAAGATTTTGTGACAGGTATCAAATACGCAGTGGATAATAAATCCCAGGCCATTGACTTGATTCAAAACTCAATCAAGGGCTTGAATGATTATATTACAGGAGCGGATTCTGACTTTTCTAAGGTTGGAGTGAAAGCCATTGATGACCATACTGTTGAGTATACTTTGGCGCGCCCAGAACCTTACTGGAACTCAAAAACAACCAACAGTATTCTTTTCCCAGTGAATGAAGAGTTTCTAAACTCAAAAGGGAAAGATTTTGGTACCCTATCTCCAGATAGCATTCTCTACAGCGGACCTTATTTGTTAAAAGATTTCACATCAAAATCATCGATCGAGTATGTGAAAAATCCGCATTATTATGATCATGACAAAGTATCGATTGAACACGTAAAATTGGCCTATTTTGATGGTTCAGACCAAGAATTGACCATCCGTAACTTTGAAAGTGGAGCTTATTCAATCGCAGGTGTTTATCCAAATAGTTCTAACTTTGCTAAGACCAAGGAGAAATATAAGGATAATATCGTCTATAGCTTGCAGGACAAGACTTCTTGGTATTTCAATTTTAACGTCAACCGTAAGGCCTACAATCACACTGCTAAAACAACAGATGAGCAGAAGAAGTCAACTGAGACAGCTGTTTTGAACAAGAACTTCCGCCAAGCGGTGAACTTTGCCTTGGACCGCACAGCCTATTCTGCTCAGTCAAATGGGGAAGAAGCGGCTAGCAAGACCCTTCGTAACACCCTAGTACCTCCTACATTTGTCCAAGTTGGAGACAAGACTTTTGGAGAAGTAGTCGCTTCTAAATTGGTCAACTATGGCACAGAATGGTCAGGTATTAACTTGGCAGATGCTCAGGATGCCTATTTTAACAAAGAAAAAGCCCAAGCAAAATTTGCGGAAGCTAAAAAAGAATTGGCAAGTCAAGGTGTGACTTTCCCTATTCACTTGGATGTAGCTGTTGATCAAACAAGTAAAAATGCTGTGACAGGCATGAACTCAGTTAAGCAGACCCTTGAGTCAGTTTTAGGTGCTGATAACATTGTCATTGATGTTCAGCAACTTTCAACAGATGATTTTAATAACGTAGCCTTCTTAGCACCAACACCAGCTGATCGAGACTATGATTTGAGCTTTGATGGTTGGGTAGGTGACTATCAGGATCCATCAACTTATCTCAATCCTTTCAATGCAGAGGATGGATTCTACCTCAAAATTTTTGGTCTAGATGCTCAAGAAGATAAAGCTAAGATTGCTAGCTTGGGGCTTGATACTTACACCAAGATGCTCAAAGATGCAGATAGTGAAAATAAAGATGTAGCAAAACGCTATGAAAAATATGCTGAAGCACAGGCTTGGATGATTGACAATTCTCTGATTATGTCAGCCATGTCAAGTGGTGGAACAGCATCTGTAACCAAAGTAACGCCATTTACAAGAGGGTACTCAATGGTCGGTATCAAGGGTGATGGCAATAACTACAAGTATATGAAACTGCAAAAAGATACTGTGACAATCAAACAGTTTGAAGAAGCTAAGACTAAATGGGAGCAAGAAAGTAAAAAAGCAATCGAAAAAGCTCAAAAAGAAGCAGAAAATCATGTCAAATAGATGAGCGAGGTTCCGTAAGGGACCTTGTTTTGATGTTTATATAGTAAATTTATTGATGTAATTGGTTGCAAGTCAAAAAGAATGTTTCGGAAAGAAGATGAGAACGCCTTACTTAAGCGGATGTAGGCCACAAGTGTAGTTTTTTATGATATAATAAAATGAAATAAAAATTGATAATAGAGGTATATCGTGAGTAGATCTTCGAAGCGAGCTCGTCAGGGTAAAACAAAAATATTGATTAGTTGGGGGTTGCTAGCTATCTATGCAATACTAGCAGTCTTTTTATTGTTTTTGATTTTCAAATACAATATGCTAGCCTTCCGATATCTGAACATAGTAGTTACCGTCCTAATTGTAGCCTTAGCCATCTTGTGCTTCTTTTTAATTCGGTCCAAGAAAGCTAAGAATCTAACGCTGATTTTATTACTACTTGGTATTTTGATTAATGGGACTTCCCTCTTTGCTGTAAGTCAGTTCATTGGCTTTAGCAGTCGCTTAAATGCGACATCGAACTATTCAAATTATTCGATGAGTATTGCGGTGTTAGCAGATAGTTCAATTGATAATATCAGTCAGGTAACCAGTGTAACGGGGCCGACTGGGACGGATAAGGATAATATCCAACAGTTGATGAATGATCTTAAGGCTAGTCAAAATAAGGAATTGACAGTCGAAGAAAGCAGATCCTATCTTGCGGCCTATAAGAGCTTGTTAGCTGGCGATACAAAGGCAATCATTCTAAACAGTGTCTTTGAAAACATTATCGAATCGGAATATCCTGACTATGCTTCAAAAATTAAGAAAATCTATACCAAAGAATTAACCAAGACGGTTGAAACTCCAAAAGATGTCAAGGGTGACAGTTTCAATGTTTATATCAGTGGAATTGATACTTACGGTCCAATCAGTTCGGTTTCTCGTTCGGATGTCAATATCATTATGACAGTGAATCGCGAAACGAAAAAGATTCTTTTGACAACGACCCCTCGTGATTCCTATGTTCCAATTGCAGATGGTGGTAACAACCAAAAAGATAAGTTGACCCATGCGGGGATTTATGGAGTAGATGCTTCCATTCATACCCTGGAAAATCTCTACGGTATTGACTTGAACTATTACGCTCGTTTGAATTTCACTTCTTTCTTGAAATTAATAGATCTTCTCGGTGGAGTTGATGTTCATAATGATCAAGAATTTACTGCTCATACAAATGGGAAGTTCTATCCTGTAGGGAATGTTCATCTTGACTCGGAGCAAGCTCTTAGCTTTGTACGTGAGCGTTATTCATTGGCAGATGGAGACCGAGATCGTGGTCGTAACCAGCAAAAAGTCATTGTTGCAATTCTGCAAAAGTTAACTTCGACAGAAGCTTTGAAAAATTATGACAGTATTATAAAGGGGCTACAAGATTCCGTGCAAACCAATATGCCACTTGAAACCATGATGAACCTGGCCAATGCCCAACTTGAGAGTGGTGGAACTTATAAGATTAATTCGCAAGATCTTAAAGGAACAGGGCGTATGGATTTGCCATCCTATGCCATGCCTGATAGCAACCTTTACATGATGGAGATAAGTGATAGCAGTTTAGAGTCAGTCAAGGCTGCAATCAATGATGTGATGGAAGGAAAATAAGACAAAATGATTGATATTCATTCGCATATCGTATTTGGTGTGGATGATGGTTTAAAATCTAAGCAAGAAAGCAAGGTCCTTTTGACAGAAGTCTATGGACAAGAAGTATGGACTTGAGATGTAAAACATGCAATTGTAACATCGATTAAAGTTATCCATCTTGTACAATTGCTATAACAGTTTGTTAAAAAATAAAAGGAGGAGGTTATGTACGATTATCTTGTCGTTGGTGCTGGTCTTTTTGGTGCAGTATTTGCCCATGAAGCAGCCCTAAAAGGAAAAAAAGTAAAAGTCATTGAAAAACGGAATCATATCGC
This sequence comes from uncultured Streptococcus sp., assembly GCA_963521035.1. GTDB lineage: Bacteria > Bacillota > Bacilli > Lactobacillales > Streptococcaceae > Streptococcus. The sequence goes on along the minus strand of CAUQTL010000019.1, from coordinate 10,667 downwards.
GGGTAATATCTATACCCGTGAAGAGGAAGGAATTCAAGTTCACCAGTATGGTGCTCATATCTTCCATACTTCTGATAAGGAGATTTGGGATTATGTAAATCAGTTTGTAGAGTTTAACCGTTACACAAACTCTCCAGTTGCAAACTATAAGGGTGAGATTTATAACCTCCCTTTTAATATGAATACCTTCAATAAACTTTGGGGAGTTGTAACGCCAGCAGAAGCACAGGCTAAGATTGATGAGCAACGTGCTGTTTTAAATGGCAAAACTCCTGAAAATTTGGAAGAACAGGCTATTTCTCTTGTAGGTACAGACATCTACGAAAAATTAATCAAAGATTATACAGAGAAACAGTGGGGCAAGCCAACTACGGAACTTCCAGCCTTTATCATTCGCCGTTTGCCAGTACGCCTGACCTATGATAACAACTATTTTAATGATACCTATCAAGGGATTCCAATAGGTGGCTACACTCAAATAGTTGAAAAAATGTTGGATCATAAAAATATTGATGTAGAAACAAATGTTGATTTCTTTGCGAATAAAGAACAATATATGAAGAACTTCCCTAAAATTGTCTTTACTGGTATGATTGATGAATTCTTTGACTATAAGTTGGGTGAACTAGAGTATCGTAGTCTTCGTTTTGAAAATGAGACCTTGGATATGGAAAATTACCAAGGAAATGCAGTTGTGAACTATACAGATGCAGAAACTCCATATACACGTATTATTGAACACAAACATTTTGAGTTTGGGAATCAAGAAAAGACTATCGTTACTAAGGAACATTCTAAAACATGGGAAAAAGGTGATGAGCCTTATTATCCAGTTAATAATGATCGTAATAATCATTTGTATAAATCATATAAAAAATTGGCAGATGAACAAGGGAATGTTATCTTTGGTGGTCGTTTAGGACACTATCGTTATTACGATATGCACCAAGTAATTGGAGCAGCTTTACAGTGTGTAAGAAATGAGTTAGATTAAACACCTAGAACTGTTACCAGTTGCTATTTAGAAATGTGATTGATAATTCCTTGACTACCTAATGTAGTTGAGGTATTTTTGATATTATTCATATTTTTGCAAACCTATTGTTTAAAAAATAATTTTCAAAAATTCAGAAAATTGTATTGACAGGAGTTGAAAAAGGGGCTATAATGAATAAAAAAATAAAGGAGAATACTATGAAAACAAGGAAAGTATTGGCTCTTGCGGGAGTAACTTTATTAGCAGCAGGTGTCTTAGCTGCTTGCTCTGGCTCAGGGTCTAGTGCAAAAGGTGAGAAAACTTTTTCTTATGTTTACGAAACAGATCCAGATAACCTGAACTACTTGACAACTGGTAAGGCAGCAACTGCTGACATTACTAGTAATGTGATTGATGGATTGCTTGAAAATGACCGCTATGGTAACTTTGTGCCATCTATGGCTGAGGATTGGTCTGTATCTAAGGACGGCTTGACTTACACTTATACAATCCGTAAAGATGCCAAGTGGTACACATCTGAAGGAGAAGAGTATGCGCCTGTGAAAGCTCAAGACTTTGTAACAGGACTTAAGTATGAGACAGATAAGAAATCAGAAGCCCTTTACTTGGTACAGGATTCAATTAAAGGTTTGGATGCATACGCTAAAGGGGAAACTAAAGATTTCTCTCAAGTTGGGATTAAAGCGATTGACGATCAAACAGTTCAATACACTTTGAACAAACCTGAAAGTTTTTGGAATTCTAAAACAACAATGGGTGTCTTAGCACCAGTTAATGAAGAGTTTTTAAACTCTAAGGGAGATGATTTTGGGAAAGCAACAGATCCAAGCAGTATCCTTTATAACGGACCTTTCTTGTTGAAATCATTGGTCGCTAAATCTTCAGTAGAATTTGAAAAGAATCCAAACTACTGGGATAAGGACAATGTTCACATTGATAAGGTAAAACTTTCATTCTGGGATGGTCAAGATACAGGAAAACTTGCAGAAAACTTCAAAGATGGAAGCTTTACAATGGCTCGTCTCTTCCCGACAAGCGCAAGTTATCCTGAACTTGAAAAAGAGTTTAAAGACAACATCGTTTATACACCACAAGATTCTACTACTTATTTAGTAGGTACTAATATTGATCGCCAGTCTTATAAGTACACTTCTAAGACTACAGATGAACAAAAGACTTCAACCAAGAAAGCTCTTCTAAACAAAGATTTCCGTCAAGCCCTTGCCTTTGGTTTTGATAGAAAAGCCTATGCTTCTCAAGTGAATGGTGCGAATGGGGCAACTAAACTGCTTCGTAACTTGTTTGTTCCTCCTACATTTGTACAGGCAGATGGAAAGAACTTTGGCGAAATGGTCAAAGACAAATTGGTGACTTATGGTGACGAATGGAGCAACGTGAACTTGGATGATGCTCAGGATGGACTCTACAATCCTGAAAAAGCGAAAGCAGAGTTTGCTAAAGCTAAGACAGCTCTCCAAGCAGAAGGCGTTCAATTCCCAATCCACTTGGATATGCCAGTTGACCAAACCAATACAACAAAAGTTCAACGTGTCCAATCTTTTAAACAATCACTTGAAGAAACATTAGGAACTGACAATGTCGTCATTGATATCCAACAACTTCAAAAAGATGAAGTTCTCAATGTTACCTACTTTGCTGAAACGGCTGCTGGACAAGATTGGGATGTCTCAGATAACGTTGGATGGGGACCAGACTACATTGACCCATCTACCTACCTTGATATTCTCAAACCATCTGTAGGGGAAAGTACAAAGACTTACCTAGGATTTGACTCTGGAACAAACAACGCTGCGGCTAAGCAAGTTGGTTTGGAAGACTACGAAAAAATGGTTGTGGAAGCTGGTGCAGAAGTGAATGACATTTCAAAACGTTATGAAAAATATGCTGCTGCCCAAGCTTGGTTGACCGACAGTGCTTTGATTATCCCAACAACTTCTAAAACTGGTCGTCCAATGTTGTCTAAGATGGTACCATTTACACTTCCGTTTGCATACTCTGGTAACAAGGGTACGACCGAAGCTACCTTGTATAAATACCTTGATGTACAAGATAAACCAGTGACAGTTGATGAGTATCAAAAAGCGCAAGATAAATGGATGAAAGAAAAAGCAGAATCCAATAAAAAAGCGCAAGAAGAACTTGCAAAACATGTGAAATAAGATAAAAAGAAGTTAGTTGTTCGCTAACTTCTTTTGGTTTATCGAAAATGAATTGGTGCCGGTCACCGCTTTTAGATATGACAGATCCTATTTTGTTGAAGAAAAAATCCTGAGCCTTTATTCTCAGGATTTTCTTTTATCTTACTGTTGTGGTTGCTGTTGAACTGGTGGATTTTGTGGCGTTGGTTGTACTGGTTGTGTTTGCTGAACAGTCTGACCAGCTTGTCCTTGATTAGGATCGGTTGCTGGAGCATTATTGGGTTGTTGACCTACCGTAGTACTTGCCTGTGTAGTTGAACTTTCAGCTGTTGAGGATTGTTGAGTAGAGGATTCAGTCCATATTGGGCGAGCTCCATTTTTGAATACAAATTCCCCGTTTCTGAAAAGTCCGTCTGGCATCGTCCAGTCTTCTGGATGAGTATCTTCTGATAGATACGTTATCATTGAGCGATAAACTTTAGCTGCAACTAGGAAACCATCTCCAACGATAGGAGTTAAACGATTCGAATAACCTGTCCATACAGCCATAGAATACTTACGAGTATAACCAACAAACATTTCATCTGGAGCTACATAGCCAGTGTTCTTGATGTGTTTCTCAATTTCATCATCTGTGTAGTTAGAAGTACCTGTCTTACCAGCTTGCGCTAACCATGGGAGATAGGCTCCACGACCAGTTCCGTATGCCAAGACGGTTTTCATCATTTCGGTCATCATGTAAGCAGTTGTTTCTTTCATAGCTCGTGTACCAGCATCTGAAAATTCTTTTTCACTACCGTCACTGAAGACGACCTTATTGATATACATGGGTTTGTGGTAAATTCCACCGTTGGCAAAGGCAGCATAAGCAGCAGCCATTTTTTCACTGCTTGCACCGTATTGTTTGTTAGATTCAGTTGTATTACTTGAAATGGCGTTTGCATAGTGGATGCTTGGATAATTGATACCTAAGCCATTTAGGAAAGTTTTAGCTCTATCTAGACCGACCTTATTCAAAGTTTCAACGGCTGTGACATTACGTGACTGTTGAAGTGCATACTGGATTGTAATGTTTCCAAAGTAGCCTTTATCCCAGTTGTAGACGGGAGTATCAGTACCTGGATAGTTATAAGGAACATCATGTACTATAGTTGCAGTAGAGTCATAGACTCCATATTCTAAAGCGGGAGCATAGTCAGTGATTGGTTTCATAGTAGAACCCCAGTCACGGTTGGTTTCAACGGCTTGGTTGATTCCGAAAGATACATTACTTGATTGGTGACGGGCACCTAACTGAGCAATGACTTTACCATTTGTTACATCAACGATAGTAGAAGCTACTTGAAGTTCATCATCTGGATAAGCGACATACTCATCTGTGTTATAAACATCCCAAAGTCGCTGCTGAACATCTTTGTCGACATTAGTATAGACTTCCATACCTGTAGTAAGAAGGTTGTAACCAGTTTCTTGTTCAACTTGGTCGATTACTTCTTTGAGGTAGTTGTCCATATAAGCTGGATAACTATTGGCTGACTTCAAACTTTGGAGACCGTCAGTGACGGGAGTATTAATAGCTTTTTCATAATCTTCTGCACTAATGTATTTTTGCCCTTTCATTTCTGAAAGTACCAAGTTACGACGCTCTAGAGCAGCTTCTGGATGGGAATAAGGATCATATTGGTTTGGAGCTTGAGGCATTCCAGCCAAGAGTGCTAACTGTGGCAAGCTTAAGTCCTTCAAGTCTTTTCCATAGTAATTTTGGGCTGCGGTTTGCATTCCATAGTTACCGTTGGACATGTAGACTTTATTGATGTAATAGGTCAGGATTTCTTGCTTGGTTGCTTTTTGCTCTAGTTGAACGGCTAGCCAAGCTTCTTGAGCTTTACGTGACAAGGTTTGATCAGCAGTTGAAGTAGAAAAATAAGTCAATTTAATTAATTGTTGTGTCAAGGTTGAGGCACCTTGTAGACCTCCTCCTTGTAGATTTCTCAATGCTGCCCCCATGATACGAATAGTATCAACACCTCTATGATCAAAGAAACGGTGGTCTTCGATAGACACAATTGCCTTGACTAAGTCAGTAGGAATTTCATTTGCCTGAGCATTTACGCGACGTTCAGATCCAAGGTCAGCAATCAGTTCGTTTTTGTTGTCATAAATCTTGCTAGAGGTTGTCGCAACTAATTTACTTTCAGATAAGGCTGGAGCCTTGCTAACAAAGTAGAGGAAGGCACCTCCACCTAATAGAAATAATGCGATAAATAAGGTAAGAAATGTAATTCCAATATACTTTAAGAATCGCAGAATAGTTTGTTTGTTCATCTTGTTTTACCACCTAGTAAATGTTCTTTGATAATATCGAGATAGGGAATTTGAGGGAAAGCTCCTTGCTTTACTAAATATCCGTATTCTTTGATATATCCAAGTGGCATTGATTTTTGGCCCTTATCTTGATGATAAAAGCGAATCAAATCAAGTGCCGGCAACAAATAAGTTTCTTGTTGAGAAGAAAAATGAAGTAGTACGAAGCAAATCCCCTGCTGTTTTAGAACTTGTTCCATATGTTGAATCTGGTGAAGATGGAAGTTTTTCATTGGAATAGCATTCTTTTGTCGTGTTTCCTTGGCTTCAAAGTCAATGTAATGTCCTCTATACACGCCAGAGTAATCTGTTGTGGAAGCTTGTCTAAAATAGGCTTCTACAATTTTGGCTCGACTACGTTGAGGATAGTCTACTCGAACGATCTGAACAGGCGTTGGCTTTTTATGGATAACTGCCATACCATGCGTCAGATAGTAGTCGTTTGTAGCGTTAATCATCTTTTCAAAAGTCATTCCTCGATTTGCGAAATTTTTGGGTTGAGAAATGGATGTTTGGCTTTTTTTTGATGAAATTTTATGAGGATAGTTGACCATATTTCTCCTTATTGGTACAATAACATCACTCTATTATACCATAAAAATAGAAAGAAAGGTGTAAAAATGACTACAGCTTTGGTTTTAGGCTATTCTGCTTTTGATTTGGGTTTGTTTTCTGACAAGGATCCTCGTATTAAATTGATTAAAAAAGCAATACGTAGGGATTTAGAAGCTATGGCAGAAGATGGGATGACTTGGCTTGTATTTACAGGGACTTTGGGCTTTGAATATTGGGTTTTAGAGGTTGCTCAGGAAATGAAGACCGAATACGGTTTCCAGTTGGCCACCATTTTTGATTTTGAAACGCACGGGGAAAATTGGAATGAAGCCAATCAGCTTAAACTGAGTCGCTTTAAGCAGGTAGACTTTGTCAAATATGCCTATCCCAAATATGAACATACAGGGCAACTGCGTGATTATCAACAATTTTTACTGGAAAATACTGATTTAGCTTATTTTTTCTATGACCCAGAAAATGAGACCAAACTAAAATTTATGGATAACTTGATGAAAAATCAGGAAGGTTATCGCATAAAAAAGCTAACGTTTGAAGACTTAAATGAGCTAGCAGAAAATTTTTCTGAAAAGTAAGCCTTTGACCTTGATTTTTGTTTGCCTTTTTTTATATAATAATACTATTAGAAACCGAGAATGGAGCGAGAGATGGCAAGTATTATTTTTTCAGCAAAAGATATTTTTGAGCAAGAGTTTGGACGTGAAGTCCGTGGATATAGTAAGGTTGAAGTTGATGAATTTTTGGACGATGTCATCAAGGACTATGAAACTTATGCTGCCTTAGTCAAGTCTCTCCGTCAAGAAATTGCAGAGTTGAAGGAAGAATTAGCTCGTAAACCGAAACCTTCACCAGTTCAAGCAGAGCCTATTGAAGCGGCAACTACAAGCTCTATGACGAATTTTGATATTTTGAAACGCTTGAATCGTCTTGAGAAAGAAGTATTTGGTAAACAAATTTTGGATAACTCTGATTTATAAGAGCTTATTTGAAAAGTGCAATTTTTGGATAATCGCGTGAGGAGAATTTCTTTTCATGAGGAAAGTCCATGCTAGCACAGGCTGTGATGCCTGTAGTGTTTGTGCTAGGCGAAACCATAAGCCTAGGGACGAGAAATCGTTACGGCAGTTGAAATGGCTAAGTCCTTGGATAGGCCAGAGTAGGCTTGAAAGTGCCACAGTGACGGAGTCTTTCTGGAAACGGAGAGAGTGGAACGCGGTAAACCCCTCAAGCTAGCAACCCAAATTTTGGTCGGGGCATGGAGTACGCGGAAACGAACGTAGTATTCTGACTGCTATCAGCTAGAGCTGTTAGTGGTAGACAGATGATTATCGAAGGAAGTGGTCCTAGTCGCTTCTGGAACAAAACATGGCTTATAGAAAATTGCATATAGGTTGGGGCTGAGAAAACTTTCTCAACCTCATTTTTTAAAGTGGACATATAGAAAGGTCTTATAAGACTGAAAATGAAAAAAGAATTTAATTTAATCGCTACTGCTGCGGCGGGTCTTGAGGCTGTTGTGGGACGTGAAGTGCGAGAGCTTGGCTACGATTGTCAGGTTGAAAATGGACGTGTTCGTTTTCAAGGAGATGTGAGAGCCATTATCGAAACCAACCTCTGGCTTCGGGCAGCAGACCGTATCAAAATTATCGTAGGAACGTTCCCAGCTAAGACTTTTGAGGAGCTCTTTCAAGGAGTTTTCGCCTTAGATTGGGAAAATTATTTACCGCTTGGAGCTCGGTTCCCAATTTCAAAAGCTAAATGTGTGAAATCTAAATTACACAATGAACCCAGTGTTCAGGCTATTTCAAAGAAGGCCGTTGTCAAGAAATTGCAGAAACACTACGCCCGTCCAGAAGGAGTTCCTCTGATGGAAACTGGTCCAGAGTTTAAAATTGAGGTCTCTATTCTTAAAGACATAGCAACTGTCATGATTGATACGACAGGGACTAGCCTCTTTAAACGTGGTTATCGTACGGAAAAAGGTGGCGCTCCCATAAAGGAAAATATGGCAGCAGCTATTTTGCAACTCTCTAACTGGTATCCAGACAAGCCCTTGATTGATCCAACCTGTGGTTCAGGAACTTTCTGTATCGAGGCAGTTATGATTGCCAGAAAGATGGCTCCAGGTCTGCGTCGCTCCTTTGCCTTTGAGGAATGGAACTGGATTAGCGATCGCTTGATTCAAGAAGTTCGCACAGAAGCAGCTAAGAAAGTGGATCGTGAGCTTGAGCTAGATATCATGGGCTGTGATATCGATGCACGTATGGTGGAAATTGCTAAGGCCAATGCTCAGGCAGCAGGTGTTGTAGGAGATATTACCTTTAAGCAGATGCGCGTGCAGGATTTGCGTTCTGATAAAATAAATGGAGTGATTATCTCTAACCCACCTTATGGTGAACGCTTGTCAGATGATGCAGGGGTTACCAAGCTTTATGCTGAGATGGGTCAAGTATTTGCTCCTCTGAAAACGTGGAGCAAGTTTATCTTAACCAGTGATGAAGCCTTTGAGACCAAGTACGGTAGTCAGGCGGATAAGAAACGTAAGTTGTACAACGGAACTTTAAAAGTTGATTTGTATCAATATTTTGGTCAGCGTGTTAAACGTCAGGAAGTAAAGTAGGAAGGAAAACTCATGAGTAAGAAAAGACGGAATCGTCATAAAAAAGAAAACCAAGAACCGCGATTTGATTTTGATGAAGCAAAAGAGTTAACAGTTGGTCAAGCTATTCGTAAAAATGAAGAAGTGGAAGCAGGAGTCTTGCCTGAAGATTCCATTTTGGACAAGTATGTCAAGCAACACAAAGATGAAATCGAAGCAGATAAGTTTGCGACTCGCCAATACAAAAAAGAGGAGTTAATCGAAACACAGAGTCTGGATGACTTGATTCAAGAGGTGCGTGAAGCTGTAGAGGAGTCAGAAGCCTATTCAGAGGAAGTTCTATCGTCTGAAGCTATCTTACCTCCACTGCCTCTGGACGATGAGGATAAAGACTGGGATCCTATAGTACTAGAGGATGAAAATTCAGCAGAAATGACTGGGGAAGTGGAAGAGGAGAAAAAACTTTCTCGTCTGGATCAAGAGGACCCAGAAAAGAAAAGTAAAAAAGGTTTTGTTTTGACCGCTTTGGCGCTCGTATCAGTGGTTATCTGTGTCAGTGCTTATTATGTCTATCGTCAAGTGACCCGTTCGACCAAGGAAATCCAGACTTCTCAATCAACTACAAATACGCAGTCAGATGTAGAAGAATTCAATAATTTATATGATGGCTTCTATACAGATAGCAATAAAACTGCTTTGAAAAATAGTCAGTTTGATAAACTGAGTCAACTTAAGACCTTGCTTGATAAGCTGGAAGGTAGTCGTGAACATACCCTTGCCAAATCTAAGTATGATAGTCTAGCAACGCAAATCAAGGCCATTCAAGATGTCAATGCTCAATTTGAGAAGCCAGCTATTGTGGATGGTGTCTTGGATACTAATGCTAAAGCCAAATCGGATGCTAAATTTACAGATATTAAAACTGGAAATACAGAACTTGATAAAGTTCTAGATAAGGCTATCAGCCTTGGTAAGAGCCAGCAAACAAGTGCTTCAAGCTCAAGTTCAAGTGAAACTAGCAACTCAAGTTCTCGTCAAGCAAGTGAAAATACTGCTAGTGAAACAAGCCCAAGTAGTTCAAATGCTGCATCAACTGAAACTAGAAGTACCCACAGTGAAGTCAATATGGGTGTATCAAGTGCAGGAGTTGCTGTTCAAAGAAGTGCGAGTCGTGTTTCTTATAACCAGTCTGCTATTGATGATAGCAATAACTCTGCCTGGGATTTTGCTGATGGTGTCTTAGAACAGATTCTAGCGACTTCACGTTCACGTGGCTATATCACTGGAGACCAATATATCCTTGAACGTGTCAATATCGTTAATGGCAATGGTTATTACAATCTCTACAAGCCAGATGGAACCTATCTCTTTACCCTTAACTGTAAGACAGGATACTTTGTTGGAAATGGTTCTGGACATGCGGATGCTTTGGACTACTAAGCAGTCGTTACAAAATTCTTTCTTTTCAAAAGTAAAAATGATAAAATAAAACAAATTAAACAAGAGGAGTGTCAAATGACAAAAGCTAACTTTGGTGTTGTTGGTATGGCCGTAATGGGTCGTAACCTTGCCCTTAATATTGAATCTCGTGGTTACACAGTTGCTATTTACAACCGTAGTAAAGAAAAAACTGAAGATGTAATTGCTTGCCATCCTGAAAAGAACTTTGTACCAAGCTATGACGTTGAAAGTTTTGTAAACTCAATCGAAAAACCTCGTCGTATCATGCTCATGGTTCAAGCTGGACCTGGTACAGATGCTACTATCCAAGCCCTTCTCCCACACCTTGACAAAGGTGATATCTTGATTGACGGTGGAAACACTTTCTACAAAGATACAATCCGTCGTAATGAAGAATTGGCAAACTCAGGTATCAACTTTATCGGTACTGGGGTTTCTGGTGGTGAAAAAGGTGCCCTAGAAGGTCCTTCTATCATGCCTGGTGGACAAAAAGAGGCCTACGAATTGGTTGCAG
>CAUQTL010000018.1:0-23965 GCA_963521035.1 uncultured Streptococcus sp. | reverse complement strand
TTGACACCTTTGAAATTTCTATCCAGCCTTTTGAAGACTGTTGTACCATTTTTGCGCCAGATCGTCCGAAAACAAATCCTAAGATTAAGAATGCAGAGCAATATGAAGCTCGCATGGATGTTGAAGCTTTGGTTGAGCGAGCAGTGGCTGGAATCATGATTACTGAGATCACACCGCAGGTTGAAAAAGATGAAGTGGATGACTTGATTGACAATCTGCTCTAATCAGAAAATCCAGAAGAATTTTGAAAAATTGATGAAAAAGTTAGTTTTTAATTCCAAAAACGGAAGCAAAACTAACTTTTTTTCTATAATTGTGATATAATAAAATAAAATTTTGAATATAGAGAGTTTTCTGACAATGAATCAATCCTACTTTTATTTAAAAATGAAAGAACACAAACTCAAGGTTCCTTATACAGGTAAGGAGCGCCGTGTGCGTGTCCTTCTACCTAAAGATTATGAGAAAGACATGAATCGTTCCTATCCTGTTGTTTACTTTCATGACGGGCAAAATGTTTTTTATAGCAAAGAGTCTTTCATTGGTCATTCATGGAAGATTATCCCAGCTATTAAGCGCAATCCAGATATTAGTCGTATGATTGTCGTAGCCATTGACAATGATGGTATGGGGCGGATGAATGAGTATGCGGCTTGGAAGTTCCAAGAATCTCCTATTCCAGGGCAGCAGTTTGGCGGTAAGGGTGTGGAGTATGCCGAGTTTGTCATGGAGGTGGTCAAACCTTTTATCGATGAGACCTACCGTACCAAAGCTGATCGACAGCATACGGCTATGATTGGCTCCTCACTAGGCGGCAATATTACCCAGTTTATAGGTTTGGAATACCAAGACCAAATTGGTTGCTTGGGAGTCTTTTCATCTGCCAACTGGCTGCACCAAGAAGCCTTTAATCGCTATATCGAGCGCAAGAAACTAACGCCTGACCAGCGTATCTTTATCTATGTTGGAACAGAAGAAGCAGATGATACGGACAAGACCCTGATGGCTGGTAATATCAAACAAGCCTATATCGATTCGTCTCTTCGCTATTACCATGATTTGATAGCAGGTGGGGTACACTTAGATAATCTTGTCTTGAAAGTTCAGTCTGGTGCCATCCATAGTGAAATCCCTTGGTCGGAGAATTTACCAGACTGTCTGAGATTTTTTGCAGAGAAATGGTAAGTTAGAAAAGGAGAAAGCCAATGCATATTGAAAACCTTAGCCACTGGAGTGGTAATCTTAACCGTGAAATGTACCTTAATCGTTATGGACATGCTGGGATTCCAGTTGTGGTCTTTGCTTCATCAGGTGGTAGTCACAACGAATACTATGATTTTGGCATGATTGATGCCTGTGCTTCCTTTATCGAGGAAGGCCGTGTCCAGTTCTTTACCCTATCCAGTGTAGATAGTGAGAGCTGGTTGGCCACTTGGAAAAATGGTCACGACCAAGCAGAGATGCACCGTGCCTATGAACGCTATGTGATTGAGGAGGCCATTCCTTTTATCAAGCACAAGACAGGTTGGTTTGATGGTATGATGACGACAGGTTGCTCGATGGGCGCCTACCATGCAGTCAATTTCTTCCTCCAGCATCCAGATGTCTTTACTAAGGTGATTGCTCTTAGTGGTGTTTACGACGCACGTTTCTTTGTCGGCGATTACTACAATGACGATGCCATTTACCAAAACTCGCCAGTAGATTATATCTGGAACCAGAACGACGGCTGGTTTATTGACCGTTATCGTCAGGCAGAGATTGTGCTGTGTACGGGTCTTGGTGCCTGGGAACAAGACGGTCTACCATCTTTCTATAAGCTCAAAGAAGCCTTTGACCAGAAACAAATTCCAGCCTGGTTTGCTGAATGGGGACACGATGTCGCCCACGACTGGGAATGGTGGCGCAAACAAATGCCTTATTTCCTTGGCAATCTCTATTTATAAAAGGAGTTACCTATGAATTACCTTGTTATTTCTCCCTATTATCCACAAAACTTTCAACAGTTTACGATTGAACTAGCTAATAAAGGCATCACAGTCTTGGGAATTGGCCAAGAACCATACGAGCAATTGGATGAGCCCTTGCGCAATAGCCTGACTGAGTATTTCCGTGTTGACAATCTTGAAAATTTAGATGAAGTCAAACGTGCAGTTGCTTTTCTCTTTTATAAACATGGCCCGATTGATCGTATTGAATCCCATAATGAATACTGGCTAGAGCTGGATGCAACACTTAGAGAACAATTCAATGTCTTTGGTGCCAAACCAGAGGATCTCAAAAAGACGAAATTTAAGTCTGAAATGAAGAAACTTTTCAAAAAAGCAGGTGTCCCCGTGGTACCTGGAGATGTTATCAAGACTGAAGCGGATGTGGATAAAGCTGTGAAAGAAATCGGTCTTCCTATGATTGCCAAGCCTGATAATGGAGTAGGAGCAGCCGCAACCTTTAAGCTTGAGACAGAGGACGATATCAATCACTTCAAGGCAGAGTGGGACCATTCAACCGTTTATTTCTTTGAAAAATTTGTCACTTCTAGCGAAATTTGTACCTTTGATGGGCTCGTGGACAAGGATGGAAAGATTGTCTTTTCAACGACCTTCGACTACGCCTACACACCACTTGATCTCATGATTTACAAGATGGACAATTCTTACTATGTTCTCAAGGAGATGGATCCCAAACTACGCAAGTATGGGGAGGCAATTGTTAAAGAATTTGGTATGAAAGAACGGTTCTTCCATATTGAGTTCTTCCGTGAGGGGGATGATTATATTGCCATCGAGTACAATAACCGCCCTGCAGGTGGTTTTACCATTGATGTTTATAATTTTGCTCATTCCTTGGATCTTTATCGTGGCTATGCGGCTATAGTCGCAGGAGAAGAGTTCCCGGCGTCAGAGTTTGAACCTCAGTATTGTTTGGCTACATCACGTCGTGCAAATGCTCACTATGTCTATTCTGAGGAGGACTTGCTTTCCAAATATAGCCAGCAGTTCAAGGTTAAAAAAATCATGCCAGCGGCCTTTGCGGAACTTCAAGGGGATTACCTTTATATGCTGACAACCCCGAGTCGACAAGAAATGGAGCAGATGATTGCAGATTTCGGACAACGTCAAGAATAAGAACTCTCGGATTAAGGAAATGGCTTCCTTAATCCTTTTGTTTTTTATAAGAAATAAAACCGCTTTCTCATATATTCTTTTATAAAACCTGTTGCTAAAAGATATAAAAATTGATAGAATAAGGATTGTCTAAAAAATTTTAAGGAGAATCTATCAAATGGATTTCACATGGGCAATTAAATATGCCACTGAATTTTTGGGAACTGCTATTTTGATCATTCTTGGAAATGGTGCAGTTGCCAACGTTGAACTTAAAGGTACGAAAGGTCACCAAAGTGGCTGGATCGTTATCGCTGTTGGTTATGGTATGGGGGTTATGATTCCTGCCTTGATGTTTGGTAATGTATCTGGAAACCACATCAACCCAGCATTCACTCTTGGACTTGCAATCAGCGGTCTCTTCCCTTGGGCACAAGTTGCGCCTTATATCATCGCACAAGTTTTGGGTGCTATCTTTGGTCAAGCCTTGGTTGTGGCAACACACCGCCCATACTACTTGAAAACTGAAAATCCAAACAATATCTTGGGTACTTTCTCAACAATTTCAAGTTTGGATAATGGTACAAAAGAATCACATTTCGCAGCAACTGTTAATGGTTTTGTAAACGAATTTGTTGGTTCATTTGTTCTTTTCTTCGCAGCCCTTGGTATGACTAAAAACTTCTTTGGTTCTGAAGTGCTTCAATACATGAAACAAATGGCTAGTCAAGCAGGTCAAAATGTTGACTTTTCTGATTTAGCAATCAAAGCCCAAGTAGCACCACATACTGCTTCAGGACTTTCAGTAGCTCACTTGGCACTTGGTTTCCTTGTTATGGCTTTGGTAACATCACTTGGTGGACCTACAGGACCTGCCTTGAACCCAGCCCGTGACTTGGGACCACGTCTCCTTCATGCTTTCCTTCCAAAATCAGTTCTTGGTGAGCACAAAGGCGATTCAAAATGGTGGTACTCTTGGGTACCAGTAGTAGCACCGATCGCAGCAGCAATTGCGGCAGTAGCTATTTTCAAATTCCTTTACCTATAAGAAATTGAAACCGAGGAAATCCTCGGTTTTTTAGATGAAATTTTACGAAAAAAAGGTAAATCTGAGCATAATTTCTTGTAAAAAATTCTAAAATCCTTTAAAATAAAAGAGTTGGAGGAGTTTATGAATGTAAATCAGATTGTACGGATTATTCCTACTTTAAAAGTTAATAATAGAAAATTAAATGAAACCTTTTATATTGAAACCCTTGGTATGAAGGCCTTGTTAGAAGAGTCAGCCTTTCTGTCACTAGGTGATCAAACAGGTCTAGAAAAGCTGGTTTTAGAAGAAGCTCCAAGTATGCGTACTCGTAAGGTAGAGGGAAGAAAAAAATTAGCTAGATTGATTGTCAAGGTGGAAAATCCCTTAGAAATTGAAGGACTCTTATCTAAAACAGATTCGATTCATCAATTATATAAAGGTCAAAACGGCTACGCTTTTGAAATTTATTCTCCAGAAGATGATTTGGTTTTGATTCATGCGGAAGATGATAGAGAAAGTCTAGTCGAAGTAGTAGAAAAACCTGAATTTCAAACAGATTTGGAATCAATTTCTTTAAGTAAATTTGAGATTTCTATGGAATTACATTTTCCAACTGATATCGAAAGTTTCTTGGAAGTATCTGAAATTGGGGTGTCACTTGATTTTATCCCAGCTCAGGGTCAAGATTTGACTGTGGACAATACGGCTACTTGGGACTTATCTATGCTCAAGTTCTTGGTCAATGAACTAGATATAGCAAGTCTTCGCCAGAAGTTTGAGTCTACAGAATATTTTATTCCTAAGTCTGAAAAATTCTTCCTTGGTAAAGATAGAAATAATGTTGAATTGTGGTTTGAAGAAGTATGAAGTGGACCAAGATTATTAAAAAAATAGAAGAACAAATCGAGGCAGGGATTTATCCCGGAGCCTCTTTTGCGTATTTTAAGGACTATCAATGGACGGAGTTCTATTTAGGCCAGAGTGACCCAGAGCATGGCTTGCAGACTGAGGCAGGACTAGTTTATGATCTAGCTAGTGTCAGCAAGGTTGTTGGGGTTGGTACCGTTTTCACCTTCTTGTGGGAAAAAGGCAAATTAGATATTGACAGACCGGTAACAGATTTTTTAGCTGAGAGTGATTATCCAGACATCACTATTCGCCAGCTCTTAACCCACGCTACAGATCTTGATCCTTTTATTCCCAATCGTGATTTTTTAACAGATTCAGAATTAAAGGAAGCTATGTTTCATCTCAAGAGACGAAATCAGCCCGCCTTTCTTTATTCGGATGTTCATTTTTTGCTGTTGGGCTTTATTTTGGAAAGAATCTTTAATCAAGACTTGGATGTGATTTTACAGGAGCAAGTTTTTAAACCTTTGGGAATGACGGAGACCCAATTTGGGCCTGTTGAGCTTGCTGTTCCAACCGTCAGAGGTGTCGAGTCAGGTCTGGTACATGATCCCAAGGCTCGCCTCCTGGGCAGACATGCAGGGAGTGCTGGTTTGTTTTCGACTGTAAAGGATTTACAAATCTTTTTAGAACACTATTTAGAGGATGATTTTGCAAGAAATTTGAGTAAAAATTTTTCTCTTTTGGATGACAAGGAACGTTCTTTAGCATGGAATTTGGAAGGAGAATGGCTAGACCATACGGGCTATACAGGTACCTTTATCATGTGGAATCGTCAGAAGCAAGAAGCAGCTATTTTCCTATCGAATCGTACCTATGAAAAGGATGAGCGTGCTCAATGGATTTTAGACCGTAATCAAGTGATGGACTTGATTCGTAAAGAAGAGTAAGGAGAGACATGTCAAACAGTTTAAAAGGGACTCTATTAACAGTTGTGGCTGGGATTGCTTGGGGCTTGTCAGGAACGAGTGGCCAATACCTGATGGCGCACGGAATTTCGGCCCTGGTTTTGACCAACTTGCGTCTTTTAATCGCTGGTGGAATTCTCATGCTCTTGGCTTATGCCACTGCAAAGGATAAAATGCTGGCCTTTTTAAAGGATAGAAAAAGTTTGCTGTCTCTTCTCATTTTTGCTCTAATTGGCCTCTTCCTCAATCAATTTGCCTATCTAACTGCTATTCAGGAAACCAATGCAGGAACCGCGACGGTGCTTCAGTATGTTTGTCCTGTCGGGATTTTGATTTATAGCTGTATCAAGGATAAGGTGGCACCGACACTGGGAGAGATAGTTTCTATCATATTAGCCATCGGAGGGACCTTCCTGATTGCAACTCATGGGCAGTTGGACCAGTTATCCATGACACCTGCAGGCCTGTTCTGGGGTCTCTTTTCTGCTCTGACTTACGCCCTGTATATCATTTTGCCCATAACCTTGATTAAGAAGTGGGGGAGCAGTTTGATCATTGGTGTGGGAATGGTCATAGCTGGTTTGGTCGTCCTTCCTTTTACAGGGGTTCTACAGGCCAATATACCGACTAGTCTTGATTTTCTCCTTGCTTTTGCAGGTATTATTCTTATCGGGACTGTCTTTGCCTATACAGCCTTTCTAAAAGGAGCCAGTCTGATTGGGCCGGTCAAGTCAAGTTTGTTGGCTTCAATTGAGCCAATCTCGGCGGTTTTCTTTGCTTTCCTAATTATGAATGAACAATTTTATCCCATTGATTTTCTTGGTATGGCAATGATATTGTTTGCTGTAACTCTGATTTCTTTGAAAGATTTACTCTTAGAAAAATAAAAAGACTCTTTGTCCGTGACAGAGAGTTTTTGCATAGTAATCTAATTATTTTCAAGATAAAATTCAAAGCGTTCGCCTACATATTGACTTTTTACATATTCAAAAGCAGTACCATCTTCTAGGTAGGAAACCTGAGTCAAACCAAGAATAGCATGCCCTTTTTCAACTTCCAAATAGTGGGCAATTTTTTCTTTAGCAAGGCGAGCATAAATAGTCTGCTGTGATTTACCGATACGGTAGCCATGTTTTTGTAGAGTCTGGAAGAAATGACTGGTGATTTCTTCTTTTTTAAAGTCCTTAATGAATTTTTCAGGAATAGAAGCAACCTCATAAACCAGAGGGACTTGGTCGGCATAGCGAACACGTTCCATTCGGATAATATTCTCTGTTGTAGAAATTCCTAGCTTGGCAACTTCCTGCTCATTGGGAATGGTTTTTCTGTAGGAAATGAGTTGGCTAGAGGGTACTTTACCTTGGGACTTAACAATTTCAGTAAAACTGGTTGTCCCTCGCATCTTTTCTTGTACTCGAGTACTGGAAACAAAGGTGCCACTTCCTACACGGCGCTCTAAGACGCCTTCTTCGACTAATAGAGATACGGCTTGGCGGAGAGTCATGCGACTAACCGCAAACTGCTCTGCTAAATCTCGTTCACTGGGAAGCCTCTCGCCAATGGCCCAACGATGTTCGTCAATATCTTTTTTTATCTGATCATGGATTTTCATATAAGCGGGTAGCATATTTTTCACTTCATTTCTATCTTTTCTCTATTGTACCCCAATAAACTAGAAAAAGTCAAACTTCGCCTTGTTTAGTTGGTAATTCGCCCTTATTTGTGATAGAATATTGAAAAAAGATATTTCTTTTGAGAAAGGAAAAAGATGAGCAACATTTCAACTGATTTGCAAGATGTAGAAAAAATCATCGTATTGGACTATGGTAGCCAATACAACCAGCTGATTTCACGCCGTATCCGTGAGATTGGTGTTTTTTCAGAACTAAAAAGCCATAAAATTTCAGCTGCTGAAGTTCGTGAAATCAATCCTGTAGGAATCATCCTTTCAGGTGGTCCAAACTCTGTATATGAAGATGGTTCATTCGATATTGACCCAGAAATCTTCGAACTCGGAATTCCTATTTTGGGAATTTGTTACGGTATGCAGTTATTGACCCATAAACTTGGAGGAAAAGTTGTTCCTGCAGGTGACGCTGGGAATCGTGAATACGGTCAATCAACCCTAACTCACACACCATCAGCTCTTTTTGAATCAACACCAGACGAGCAGACTGTTTTGATGAGCCATGGTGATGCGGTTACTGAGATTCCTGCTGACTTTGTTCGTACAGGTACATCAGCTGACTGCCCATACGCAGCCATCGAAAACTCAGATAAACACATTTATGGTATCCAATTCCACCCAGAAGTTCGTCATTCTGTGTACGGAAATGATATCCTTCGTAACTTTGCTCTTAACATCTGTAAAGCTAAAGGCGACTGGTCAATGGATAACTTCATTGATATGCAGATCCAAAAAATTCGTGAAACCGTCGGTGATAAACGTGTCCTTCTCGGTCTATCAGGTGGTGTTGACTCTTCAGTTGTTGGAGTTCTTCTCCAAAAGGCTATTGGCAATCAATTGATCTGTATCTTCGTAGACCACGGTCTTCTTCGTAAAGGAGAAGCGGACCAAGTTATGGAAATGCTTGGTGGTAAGTTTGGGTTGAATATCGTCAAAGCAGACGCTGCTAAACGTTTCCTTGATAAACTTGCAGGAGTTTCTGACCCTGAACAAAAACGTAAAATCATCGGTAACGAGTTTGTTTATGTCTTTGATGACGAAGCAAGCAAGCTCAAAGATGTGAAATTCCTTGCTCAAGGTACCTTATATACAGACGTTATCGAGTCTGGTACAGATACAGCTCAAACTATCAAGTCACACCACAACGTGGGTGGTCTTCCAGAAGACATGCAGTTTGAATTGATTGAACCACTCAACACTCTCTATAAAGACGAAGTTCGTGCCCTTGGTACAGAGCTTGGTATGCCAGACCATATCGTATGGCGCCAACCATTCCCAGGACCAGGACTTGCTATCCGTGTTATGGGTGAAATCACTGAAGAAAAGCTAGAAACAGTTCGTGAATCAGACGCTATTCTTCGTGAGGAAATTGCTAAAGCTGGCCTTGACCGCGATATCTGGCAATACTTCACAGTTAACACAGGTGTTCGTTCAGTCGGTGTTATGGGTGACGGTCGTACATATGACTACACGATTGCAATCCGTGCGATCACCTCTATCGATGGTATGACTGCTGATTTTGCCAAAATTCCATGGGAAGTGCTTCAAAAAATCTCAGTACGTATCGTAAACGAAGTGGATCACGTTAACCGTATCGTCTACGATATTACAAGTAAACCACCTGCAACCGTTGAGTGGGAATAATATATAAGAGTAACTTAGGCTAAGAATCCTTGATGTAACAGCATTAAGATAATAAAACTCCATAAAATCTGTAGTGGCTAAGATCCATTTCAGATTTTATGGAGTCTTTTTGTTTGCTATCAAGCGTGAAATGAAGTTGCTACTCAGTAAATGGAAAATAGCAGAACTTTCACCCTACAATAATTGTGAAGTGGACTTTGTCTATCTCTGAGTCTAGAAATTGAAATTTGTACTAAAAATGTTATATTTCACAAAAAACTCCCAATATTTCATGGGGGGGGGGGGTAAATATGCGTATAGCGAGAACAAACACTTAATGAAATGAATAGTTATTAATTTTGCGTATTTTATTTTGTGATAAATTTATTATTAGTGGTTATTTCTACTTTTGCTGTGAAAGAAAACAGTGGATATCTGTTGATTTTTATTTAGAAAGTATTAAAATAGTAAAATAGGCAATAATATACACAATTGCTTATGATTTAGTATATGTTTATTATTGTTTGATAAAAGAACTCAAAAAAATAATAAGGGAGAATAGAAGTGAAATTCGAAAAACGTCAAAAGTTTGCCATTAGAAAATTCAGTGTCGGTGTGGCATCTGTTCTGATTGGGCAATTTTTTATTGGTGCTGTAGCCAATGCGCCAGTCGTGCGCGCCAGTGAAGTGATAGGTGTCCATGCGGAAAAGCAAAAGGACCCAGATGCTGAAGTAGTTCAACCTAAGGTAGAAGCAGTTACTGTAGACACTGATAAAAATCAAGTTGATTCTAGGCCTAAGTCAGATCAGTCGGCAGAAAAACCAGTTGAAGCAAGCATTTCAAATTCAGAAAAAGCAGTTTCTACAGAAAAGGATCCAAAAGCTCAGCCAGAAATGCTGCCAAAAGAAGTGGCAGAGACTGTTCAGAAAGAATCCGATAAAAAACCGTTAGTAGAGGCTCCTCTGACGAAACTGGAGGAAAAGGAAGAGGTTACAAATCCTGACAAGGACCAGTTGGGAACAACAATCACTGAAGCAGAGGTAGTAACGAAGGAAGCAGAAAAATACCTGAGCGGTCTAACAGACTCAAATCAAAAAGCTGCCATCGAAGAAGCCTTGCGTCGCTCCAACCAACTTTTAACAGAGGCCAGAACTTCCCTCAAGTCAATAGATGTTTCAAATACAGCCTTTGAAACAGCACGTACCAATCTAGCAGAAGCCATCGAGGCAGTCTGGAACCAACTCAAAAAGATGGGGCATTCAGGCAATCTTAGTTATATGTTGGATGCAGAGACGACGAGTCAACCAGCTGTGCTAATCCCGACAACAGGGTCAAAAACGGTTTACTCCTACGGAGCAGCAACTGCACCTAAAGTCGAATTTGATATTTCTACCGATCTTGCACCATACTATGGTTCTAATTCTAGTCTATACTATGGAGTTAAAAATGGTTCAACTGTAAATGAAGATGCTCAAAAATTAGGTTTAAAGATTATAGAAAAAGAGACTAGGAATCCGTCAGGGGATCGTGACTGGATTCTCGCCCTATCTGGAAATGTTCCAACTACGGTAGAGCCTGGTACTTACAATGTCGGCTTCACATATAACAATCAAACCTATACGACAAGTCTAATCATAAAATCAGTTAGTGAATTACCCTATATTACCGTAGAAAATGAGAGTGGCTATTCTACTGTTACTAAAGATGGACGTGACATAACATTAAGTTATAAAACAGGAACTAGCCGTATAGATCCTAAAACGCAAGTGGAATTGACTCAAGGGGCCAAAGACTTAGGATTAACTTATGATTCTGCCAACCAAAGAATTTCAGGAAAAATAACTTTAGATAAGAGTATTAAGGAGGGTACTTATAATATTGGTTTAGTTTCTAAAGACGGTCAATATGAAAAGAGTATACCTCTAACTATTAGAAATCCTGGTACTTATGTAATAAATACAGCACGAGCTAGTCGGTATTCTTTTAATCCTAGTGCTGCAAGCGGTTCAGATGAAGGTTTGGTTATTCCTACAACAACCTTTGGTTATGCTGTAGGTTATGATAGTGAAACTGTCAGAAATTATAATCCAAATGTCCTATATGGTTCTGATAGTAGAAATTCCAATGATTTAGAAAGTACAGACACTATAAGAACAATTAAAGATGCCAAAAAAGATACGCTTCATTACTATACAGAGTTTGGATTAAGATTTAGCGATTCTTCTGTTTCTCTGGATAAGGTAAGGATTGATAAATTTGAACGTATAGATACCAATGCAGATGTAGCATACGAACTAGTCGATGTTTCTAAATTAGAATCTGGCAATGATTGGCAAGCTGATTCTTATTCTGTCGATAGACTTCCTTATCGAGTACGTTTTACAAAACTGCCTAAACAGCAAGCCAACTTTACAATTAAGTTTAAAACGACAGATAGTTTTGGAACTGAAAAACTATTTACAGTTCCAGTCAGGACGGAGGAACGTTCAGTTGCTAATAACAGTGATTATCGATTAAATAATTACTTAACCCATGCAGATGTTTTGTTTCATGCGGATAAGCTTTATCAAGTAAAAAATCCAACACCAGTTGCAGTTCCTAAATCTACTGCCCTTCAAAAATTAGGTGAGTTAGTACTAAATAAAGAAAATGCAGAGTTGATGGACATAAATGCTCCTGAGGGAGTTAGCATTACAAGAAGTGCAGAAGATCCAACTAAATACGTCATTACCAAAAGAGATGGAGTAATCTTACCTATCGGTGTTCATAAGATTACAGCAAAGGCTAAGGATGGACACTATGGAGAAGATGCTCCGGTACGGGAATTTACTTTTGAAGTAATGGACGGCCTAAATCCTATTTCCAATCAAAGTTGGCAAGAAGGACAAGCTATCCCAACTATTCCTGTTTCGATGACAAATGGTAGTAAGATTACGAGTCTATCAGTTGAGGCTGATGGAGAACATCTCTACCTAAGTCCTAATGCTGACAATACAGGTCTAACAGGTTATGCTTTAAAACATACAGATGCACCACAAACAGCGATTGTAACAGCTACTTATACCAATAATGAAGGTCAAAGTCGTCAGATTAAGACCAGCTTTACTTATACAGTTACACCTCCACCAGTTTCTGATTTAACTTTATCTGTAACGAATGATAAGCAAACAGTTTCAGAAGGAACTAAATTTGCAGATATGGTTGTGACAGCAACTGAAGGGGCTACAGTTTCAGTAGGAACACTGCCAGATGGTGTTATGTATGATAGCAATAGCAAAACATTATCAGGCACTGGATTATATGAAGGACATTATGTGATTCCGGTTACTGCTACAAAAGATGGAGTTTCCATTACTAAAGTAGTCGATTTGACAGTAACGCCAGGAAACTTTAATGTTCCAGCAGTTGATTACACGTTTACAGCAGGTGAATCAATACCACCGATTACTCTTAAAATTCCTAAAAATGCGACAGTAAGTTATACAAGTGGAAGTTTACCAAGTGGTTTAAGTTGGTCTTCAGATAATAAAACTATAACAGGAACTCCAACTCAAGTAGGTAAGTTTCAAACATATGCTTATGTATATAGAACTGACAAATCGGGAAATAACCAATATGCCTATGCGTATGTCAATATCACAGTAAAAAGTGTTCCTTTAGACTTTTCAATTCCAGACAATAAAAAAGAAGTGAAAGTTTTGGATGAACTTCCTTCGATTAAGTTGAAAGCGGATGGAGCCTTGTTAACAATCACTTCTGGAGAACTTCCTCCAGGTGTAAACTATGATGCTGCTACGAAAACTGTTTCAGGAACTCCTACAAAAGTAGGAACCTATACAGCAACATTCACAGCAACAAGTCCGACAATTAGTGGGAATTCAACAGCAAGCGCAACCTTAACGATTAATGTAACATCACGTGATTTAACTGTAACGGTTGATAATAAGGAACAAGAGAAGACAGTTCTAACTGCTATAGACAATGTAGTACTGACTCCTTCTGACAGTAAAGCAAGATTAGAAGTTGATACAAGTCAACTTCCACCAGGAGTTACTTATGATTCAGCAAGTAGAACAATTTCTGGAACACCATCTAAAGTGGGAGAGTACTTAATTCCATATAAAGCTACTTTCCCAGAAATGGCAGAATCTCCAGTTGCAGGTGGGCATATTAAAATTAATGTTCGCCCACTTCCTGTAAGTATTAATGTTACAGAAAAAGAACAAACGATTCGTCTGGGTGAAACTATTAAAAATATGGTGGTTTCTCACAGTGAACATTCAAGTTTAGGTGCTCGTTATCTAAGCGTAGATTTACCGGAAACAGACTTAGACTCATATCTTGAATCAACTGCAGGTTTAAATTATAATGCTGCAACGCATACAATTAGTGGAACTCCAACCAAGCCTGGTGTTTATAAAGTTCGTTTAAAAGCAACATTGGATTCTGAAACATTAGGTAAAGGTAGTGCAGAAGAGATTATCACTGTAACGGTAGTAGATGATCCAGTATCATTAGACATTAAAAATGATCGTCAAATGATTGCGCTAGGAAAAACTGATCTTCGTCCAATTACGTTTACAGTACCAGCAGGTGCTACATTAACGGTTGATAAGACCAAACTTCCAGATGGTGTAACATACGATGAATCTGCTAAGACTATTTCAGGAACACCAACAATAGCTGGAGCATTTGATATACCAGTAACGGTGATAAATGCAGGTAAAACTAAATCAATTACCAAAGATATCACCATAGATGTTGTAGACTTAACACCAGCTACACCAACTGTAACTGTGGCAGAAAACAATGATGGAACGCATACAGTTACGATTTCACAACCAGGTGGACAACCAGTATCAACCGTTATTAAAAATGGTAAAGATGGTGAGACTCCAAAAGTTAAAGTAGACCGTGATGAAACTAAGAAAGAAACGACATTAACGTTCTATAGTGACAAGAATGCCAATAATCAGTTTGACGAAGGAACAGATACAGTTCTAGGCACATCCGTGATTAAAGATGGACAAGACGGAGCAGCTGGACCAAAAGGTGAAAAAGGTGAAACTGGAGTAGCTGGGCCAAAAGGTGACAAGGGTGACCAAGGTATTCAAGGTGAACGTGGGCAAGATGGAGCTCAAGGTTTACCAGGACAAAACGGCAGAGACGGGAAGGATATCTTAAGTGGCGCAAATGCACCAAAAGCCCAAGATGGAAAAGATGGCGACACATTCATCAATACAACAACAGGAGATGTCCTTGTTAAGAAAGATGGAGAGTGGAAACCAGCAGGAAATATCAAGGGAGCAAAAGGTGATAAAGGTGAAGCTGGAGTAGCCGGCCGTGACGGAAAAGACGGCTTTACACCAGAAGTAAGTGTAGTGACAAATCCAGATGGAAGTCATACAATTTCAATTACTCAACCAGATGGTAAAGAACCAATTGCAACAACGGTTAAAAATGGAGAAAACGGAAAAGATGGACGTTCTCCAAGAATTGAACTAAAACCAATTTATCCTGCACAACCTCGAAGCGCTAGAAGAGCAAGAAGTGTGGATGAGGATCTTGCAACTACTCAACCAGCAACGGAGCCAATTGGCGTTCATATTACAGTTTATTACGATAATGATAATACTTTGACCTATACTGCTGGAGATACTTTGATTAGTGAGGAAGATATCTATAACGGAGTAGATGGTCGTGACGGTCGTAATGGTATTGATGGTAAATCAGCGATAATTGAAACAAGAGAAAACTCTGATGGAAGCCATACAATTATTATTACCAACCCAGATGGATCAAAACGTGAGATTGTAGTGAAAAATGGCCAAGACGGTAAATCTCCTACAATTGAAACGAAAGAGAATCTAGATGGAAGTCATACAATTGTCATCACAAATCCAGATGGAACAAAACAAGAAATTGTAGTGAAAAATGGTAAAGACGGAAAAGATGGACGTGATGGTAAGGATGGAACATGTAATTGTGCTGTGAATCCAACCCCTGTACAACCAGGAAATACTGGAACAATACCACCAGAACAACCGAAACCAGAATCGGGAAGAATTACACCACCATCAGAACAACCGGAATCAAAACCGAAGCCGAAGCCAGAAACAAATAAACCAAACACTCCGGGCGTAGGCACTCCAAATACAGGAACACCTGAAAACGGCAAACCGGATATTCCAGGAGAAAGTACTCCAAATACAGGGAAGCCAGGAACGGACAAGTCAGGAACAGGCATCCCAAGTACAAATAATCAAAATGTACTTGAATCACATACCTCTGACACTGTTGAGATTCCAAACACAGTTCCAGTAACATCTGAAACAAATACTCAAATCCCAGATTATGGAACTTCTGGAATGACGAATCATACAAGAGTAGCCTTACCGAATACTGGAAGTCAAACAGATGTCATTTCAATTCTTTTAGGAAGTGGAATCTTACTTACTCTTTATGTAGCCAAAAGAAAAGAAGACTAGAAGCTAAATTTTTCGCTCTTAGTTTATCAAAAGTAGGAATGGAGTATAAAAGGTGTAAATCCTTCAGATGCTTACTTGCTTTTATTGGCTTAAGATAGTTAATTATGGTTACCAGACTGTAGGTGTTCCATAATAAGAATAGTGCTATAAGAGCTAATCCTCCGATATGCTAGATGAAAGTGGTGTATCGGAGGATATTTTTAGCTTCTCCTTGCTGTACGCCTAGCTACCTTGTTTGCTCTTTGATTTTTATTGAGTATAAATTTTTCACGAGATGATGATGTGAGAAGTTTGTTATAAGTAAAAGCTTTTAGAACTCTGTTATCTAAAGTCTAAAAGATTAGAATTGTCAAAACAATCTGTCTAGGCTTGATTTTATGGCTTATTTACTATAAAATGAGAAGGAAAAACGTCAAACTTTTATATTGCAAATAGGAGAAAACATGACAAAAACATTAAAACGTCCAGAGGTTTTATCACCTGCAGGGACTTTAGAGAAGCTAAAGGTAGCTGTTCAATATGGAGCAGATGCTGTCTTTATCGGTGGTCAGGCCTATGGCCTTCGTAGCCGTGCCGGAAACTTTACTTTCGAACAGATGGAAGAAGGTGTCCAGTTTGCGGCCAAGTATGGTGCTAAGGTTTATGTGGCTGCCAATATGGTTATGCACGAAGGAAATGAGGCTGGTGCTGGTGAGTGGTTCCGTAAACTACGTGATATCGGAATCGCGGCAGTTATCGTGTCTGACCCAGCCTTGATTATGATTGCAGCGACTGAAGCGCCTGGTCTTGAAATCCACCTCTCTACCCAAGCAAGTGCGACTAACTATGAAACACTTGAGTTCTGGAAAGAACTAGGTTTAACTCGTGTCGTTTTGGCGCGTGAGGTTTCAATGGAAGAATTGGCAGAAATTCGCAAACGTACAGATGTTGAGATTGAAGCCTTTGTTCATGGAGCCATGTGTATTTCTTACTCTGGTCGTTGTACTCTTTCAAACCACATGAGTATGCGTGATGCTAACCGTGGTGGTTGCTCTCAGTCTTGTCGTTGGAAGTACGACCTTTACGATATGCCATTTGGGAAGGAACGTAAGAGTCTTAAAGGTGAAATTCCTGAAGAATTTTCAATGTCAGCCGTTGATATGTCCATGATTGACCATATCCCAGATATGATTGAAAACGGTGTGGACAGTCTCAAGATTGAAGGACGTATGAAGTCTATTCACTACGTATCAACAGTAACAAACTGCTACAAGGCAGCTGTTGATGCTTATCTAGAAAGTCCAGAGAAGTTTGAAGCTATCAAGCAGGACTTGATTGATGAAATGTGGAAGGTTGCCCAACGTGAATTAGCAACAGGTTTCTACTATGGTACACCATCTGAAAATGAGCAGTTGTTTGGTGCTCGTCGTAAAATTCCTGAGTATAAGTTTGTCGCTGAAGTGGTTTCTTACGATGATGCGACACAAACAGCAACCATTCGCCAACGGAACGTCATTAACGAAGGGGACCAAGTTGAGTTTTATGGCCCAGGTTTCCGTCATTTTGAGACTTATATCGAAGATTTGCATGATGCTAAAGGAAATAAGATCGATCGCGCTCCAAATCCAATGGAACTATTGACTATCAAGGTTCCACAACCTGTTCAAGCTGGAGATATGGTTCGAGCTCTCAAAGAAGGTCTCATCAATCTTTATAAGGAAGATGGAACCAGCGTCACAGTTCGTGCTTAATAAATATGTAGGGGACGAAAGCTTTCTAGTTGCTTTCCCTTTAATCCTATTTACTAAAAGAACATTAGGTTAAAAAAATATATTAATTTCCATCCGAGATTTCATCTCGGATTTTTTCATTATTTTTCAGAAAGACCTAGATAATAGACGGATTTATTACAAGTTTTTTCCAAAATTTTCTATATAATAGACTTAAAAATAGTAAAATTGTAAATAATTTTCATTAAACGCTTTCAATGTTAGTAAAAAGTTGACAAATCCAATTTTTAGGACTAAACTAAGTAAGTAAATTTTAATTAAAAGGAGAATTCGTCATGAATTTAACATTTTTCGGTCTATGTCTTGCCTGTATGGGTGTATCTCTTGGTGAAGGTATGTTGATGAACGGTTTGTTGAAATCAGTTGCTCGCCAACCAGATATCATCTCAGAACTACGTAGTTTGATGATCCTAGGGGTTGCCTTTATTGAAGGTACTTTCTTCGTTACTCTTGTCTTTTCATTTATCATCAAATAAAAGAAGTATAAATTGAAAAAGGGAGGATTTTAGATGGAAGAAAGTATTAATCCAACCATCAATATTGGTCCTGTTACCTTTAATTTAACCATAGTAGTTTTGACTTTGTTGACTGTAGCACTTATTTTTGGCTTTATTTATTGGGCAACTCGAAATATGACTTTGAGACCCACAGGAAAACAAAATGTATTAGAGTATTTATTTGATTTTGTTGTTGGATTTACAAAATCAAACCTTGGTCCAATGATAAAGGATTATTCTCTCTTTTATTTCTGTTTATTCCTATTTATGGCCATTGCAAATAATATTGGCTTAATGGCTAGAATTCAGACTACAGATGGTGTAAATCTTTGGACCTCACCAACAGCAAATTTGTCATTTGACTTGGTCTTGTCTTTTACAATTATCTTAATGACTCACGTAGAAGGAATTCGTCGTCGTGGAATCAAAAAGTATTTAAAAGCATTTGTAACACCAGGTTTTATGACACCAATGAATCTCTTGGAAGAAGTTACCAATCTCCTTTCACTTGCATTGCGGGTCTTTGGTAATATCTTTGCAGGGGAAGTGATGGCAAGTATGTTAGTCCTACTTTCTCATCAGGCCTTCTATTGGTATCCTATTGCTTTTGGAACAAATCTAATCTGGACTGCATTTTCTGTTTTTATTTCTTGTGTACAAGCATATGTATTTACATTGTTATCTTCAATGTACCTAGGAAATAAAATTAATGATGAAGAATAGAAAGGAGTAGTTTATGAATGTAACAGTAGGTGAATTACTTGGTGATTTTATACTAATCGCTGGTTCCTTTATTCTCTTGCTAGTCTTGGTTAAGAAATATGCTTGGTCAAATTTGGCTAGCATTTTCGAACAAAGAGCAGAAAAAATTGCAGCAGATATTGACGGAGCTGAACAAGCACGTCAAAAAGCAGAAGTATTGGCTCAAAAACGCGAAGATGAATTGGCTGGTAGCCGTAAAGAAGCTAAGACAATCATCGAGAATGCGAAAGAAACAGCTGAGAAAAGTAAAGCTAGTATTTTAGCAGATGCTAAGCTAGAAGCAGGACGCTTGAAAGAAAAAGCGAACCAAGAAATTGCTCAAAATAAAGCTGAAGCTTTACAAAGCGTTAAGGGTGAGGTAGCAGATTTGACAATCAGCTTGGCTGGTAAAATCATCTCACAAAACCTTGACGGTCATGCCCATAAAGAACTTATTGATCAGTATATCGATCAGTTAGGAGAAGCTTAATGGACAAGAAAACAGTAAAGGTAATTGAAAAATACAGCATGCCTTTTGTCCAATTGGTTATAGAAAAAGGAGAAGAAGACCGTATCTTTTCAGACTTAGCTCAAATCAAGCAAGTTGCTGAAGAAACAGCCTTTCCTTCTTTTTTAAAAAAAGTGGCAGTAGACGAGTCTGACAAGGAAAAAACAATTACTTTCTTCCAAGATTCAGTGTCACCTTTATTGCAAAACTTTATCCAGGTTCTTATCTACAATCACAGAGCAAATCTTTTTTATGATATTCTTGTAGATTGCTTGAACCGACTTGAAAAAGAAACAAATCGATTTGAAGTGACGATTACTTCAGCTCATCCTTTAACTGATGAACAGAAGAGCCGCTTGCTCCCTTTGATTGAGAAAAAAATGTCTCTTAAAGTAAGGAGTGTAAAAGAACAAATCGATGAAAGTCTTATTGGTGGTTTTGTCATTTTTGCCAATCACAAGACAATTGATGTGAGTATTAAACAACAACTTAAAGTTGTTAAAGAAAATTTGAAATAGAAAGTGGTGTTCTTTTGGCAATTAACGCACAAGAAATCAGCGCTTTAATTAAGCAACAAATTGAAAATTTCAAACCCAATTTTGATGTGACTGAAACAGGTGTTGTAACCTATATCGGGGACGGTATCGCGCGTGCTCACGGCCTTGAAAATGCCATGAGTGGAGAGTTGTTGATTTTTGAAAACGGCTCTTATGGTATGGCTCAAAACTTGGAGTCAACAGACGTTGGTATTATCATCCTAGGTGACTTTACAGATATCCGTGAAGGCGATACAATCCGCCGTACAGGGAAAATCATGGAAGTCCCAGTAGGTGAAAGTCTGATTGGTCGTGTTGTGGATCCGCTTGGTCGTCCAGTTGACGGTCTTGGAGAAATCTACACTGATAAAACTCGTCCAGTAGAAGCACCAGCTCCTGGTGTTATGCAACGTAAGTCTGTATCAGAACCATTGCAAACTGGTTTGAAAGCTATTGACGCCCTTGTACCGATTGGTCGTGGTCAACGTGAGTTGATTATCGGTGACCGTCAGACAGGGAAAACAACCATTGCGATTGATACAATCTTGAACCAAAAAGGTCAAGATATGATCTGTATCTACGTAGCGATTGGACAAAAAGAATCAACAGTTCGTACGCAAGTAGAAACACTACGTCAGTACGGTGCCTTGGACTACACAATCGTTGTGACAGCCTCTGCTTCACAACCATCTCCATTGCTTTTCCTAGCTCCTTATGCTGGGGTTGCCATGGCGGAAGAATTTATGTACCAAGGTAAGCATGTTTTGATCGTTTATGATGATTTATCAAAACAAGCGGTAGCTTATCGTGAACTGTCACTCTTGCTTCGTCGTCCTCCAGGTCGTGAAGCTTTCCCAGGGGATGTTTTCTACCTTCACAGCCGTTTGCTTGAGCGCTCAGCTAAAGTTTCTGATGAACTTGGTGGTGGATCAATTACTGCCCTACCATTTATCGAGACACAAGCAGGAGATATCTCTGCCTATATCGCAACCAACGTGATTTCAATCACTGATGGACAAATCTTCCTTGGTGATGGTCTCTTCAATGCGGGTATTCGTCCAGCCATCGATGCGGGTTCATCTGTATCTCGTGTAGGTGGTTCTGCACAAATCAAAGCCATGAAAAAGGTTGCTGGTACACTTCGTATCGACCTTGCTTCATACCGTGAGTTGGAAGCCTTCACTAAGTTTGGTTCTGACTTGGATGCGGCAACACAGGCTAAGTTGAACCGTGGACGTCGTACAGTTGAAGTCTTGAAACAACCTGTTCACAAACCATTACCTGTTGAGAAACAAGTAACCATTCTCTATGCTTTGACACATGGTTTCTTGGATACTGTTCCAGTAGATGATATTGTTCGTTTCGAGGAAGAGTTCCATGCCTTCTTTGATGCTCAACATCCAGAGATTTTGGAAACCATTCGTGATACAAAAGACTTGCCAGAAGAAGCAGTCTTGGATGCTGCGATTACAGAGTTTCTCAATCAAACCAGCTTCCAATAAGAATAGAGGTGTCAGATGGCAGTATCTCTAAATGATATTAAAACAAAAATCGCCTCAACAAAAAATACGAGTCAAATCACAAATGCCATGCAGATGGTATCAGCTGCTAAGCTAGGTCGTTCTGAAGAAGCTGCTCGCAACTTCCAAGTTTATGCTCAGAAAGTTCGTAAACTTTTGACGGATATTCTTCATGGGAATGGAGCTGGTAGTTCAACCAATCCGATGTTGATTAGCCGTCCAGTTAAGAAGACTGGCTATATCGTCATTACTTCAGACCGCGGTTTGGTTGGAGGGTATAATTCTTCTATTTTGAAAGCCGTTATGGAGTTAAAAGAAGAATACCATCCAGATGGTAAAGGATTTGAAATGATCTGTATCGGTGGAATGGGAGCTGATTTCTTTAAAGCTCGCGGTATTCAACCACTTTATGAACTACGTGGCTTGGCAGATCAACCAAGTTTTGATGAAGTTCGTAAGATTATTTCAAAAACTGTTGAAATGTATCAAAATGAGCTCTTTGATGAGCTTTATGTCTGCTACAACCACCATGTCAATACGCTAACCAGTCAAATGCGTGTGGAACAAATGCTTCCGATTGTTGACTTAGATCCAAATGAAGCGGATGACAGTTACAGCTTGACCTTTGAATTGGAAACTAGCCGAGAAGAAATTTTGGAGCAGTTGTTGCCTCAGTTTGCAGAAAGTATGATTTATGGTGCTATTATCGATGCTAAGACAGCTGAAAATGCTGCGGGTATGACAGCCATGCAAACAGCGACAGATAATGCTAAGAAAGTCATTAATGATTTGACAATTCAGTATAACCGTGCCAGACAGGCGGCGATTACACAAGAAATTACAGAAATCGTAGCAGGAGCTAGTGCCTTAGAATAGGCACTAGTCCAGCTCGTATGAAAATGAACTTAGGACCTAGTTGAGCTAGGAACCGACAGTATCTTATATAGAATAGGAGAAGGAGATGAGTTCAGGTAAAATTGCTCAGGTTATCGGTCCCGTTGTAGACGTCTTGTTTGCAGCAGGGGAAGAACTTCCTGAGATTAACAATGCACTTGTCGTCTACAAAAATGACGAAAGAAAAACAAAAATCGTCCTTGAAGTAGCCTTGGAGTTGGGAGATGGTATGGTCCGTACTATCGCCATGGAATCAACAGATGGTTTGACTCGTGGAATGGAAGTATTGGACACAGGTCGTCCAATCTCTGTGCCAGTAGGTAAAGAAACTTTGGGACGTGTCTTCAATGTTTTGGGAGATACCATTGACTTGGAAGCTCCTTTTACAGAAGATGCAGAGCGTCAGCCAATTCATAAAAAAGCTCCAACTTTTGATGAGTTGTCTACCTCTTCTGAAATCCTTGAAACAGGGATTAAGGTTATCGACCTTCTTGCCCCTTACCTTAAAGGTGGTAAAGTTGGACTTTTCGGTGGTGCCGGAGTTGGTAAAACCGTCTTAATTCAAGAATTGATTCACAACATTGCCCAAGAACACGGTGGTATTTCAGTATTTACCGGTGTTGGGGAACGTACTCGTGAAGGGAACGACCTTTACTGGGAAATGAAAGAATCAGGCGTTATCGAGAAAACAGCCATGGTATTTGGTCAGATGAATGAGCCACCTGGAGCACGTATGCGTGTTGCCCTTACTGGTTTGACAATCGCTGAATACTTCCGTGATGTAGAAGGCCAAGACGTGCTTCTCTTTATCGATAATATCTTCCGTTTCACTCAGGCTGGTTCAGAAGTATCTGCCCTTTTGGGTCGTATGCCATCAGCCGTTGGTTACCAACCAACACTTGCTACGGAAATGGGTCAATTGCAAGAGCGTATCACATCAACTAAAAAGGGTTCTGTAACCTCTATCCAGGCTATCTATGTGCCAGCGGATGACTATACTGACCCAGCGCCAGCAACAGCTT
Source organism: uncultured Streptococcus sp. (assembly GCA_963521035.1). Lineage (GTDB taxonomy): Bacteria > Bacillota > Bacilli > Lactobacillales > Streptococcaceae > Streptococcus. The sequence goes on along the minus strand of CAUQTL010000018.1, from coordinate 728 downwards.
TCGCTCACTTGGATTCAACAACCAACTTGGAACGTAAGTTGGTACAATTGGGTATCTACCCAGCCGTTGATCCACTTGCTTCAAGCTCACGTGCCTTGGCACCTGAAATCGTTGGAGAAGAGCACTATGCAGTTGCTGCTGAAGTAAAACGTGTCCTTCAACGTTACCATGAGTTGCAAGATATCATTGCTATCCTTGGTATGGATGAGCTTTCTGATGAAGAAAAGACTTTGGTTGCTCGTGCCCGTCGTATCCAGTTCTTCTTGTCACAAAACTTCAACGTTGCGGAACAATTTACTGGTCAGCCTGGTTCTTATGTTCCAGTTGCTGAAACTGTACGTGGCTTTAAGGAAATCCTTGATGGTAAACATGACCACTTGCCAGAAGATGCCTTCCGTGGTGTAGGTTCTATCGAAGATGTAATTGCAAAAGCTGAAAAAATGGGATTTTAAGAGGTGATCTATGGCTCAGTTAACTGTCCAGATCGTGACACCAGATGGTCTCGTCTATGATCACCATGCCAGCTTTGTATCGGTTCGAACTCTGGATGGTGAGATGGGGATCTTGCCACGACATGAAAATATGATTGCGGTTTTAGCAGTTGATGAAGTAAAGGTAAAACGTATTGATGATGAAGAACACGTGAACTGGATTGCAGTAAACGGAGGCGTTATTGAAATTGCCAATGATACCATCACAATCGTTGCTGACTCTGCAGAACGTGCTCG
>CAUQTL010000017.1:0-24289 GCA_963521035.1 uncultured Streptococcus sp. | reverse complement strand
GTTGGATCACAACAGGTCCTAAGACAAAAGAACTAGAGCGTCGCTTGTCTCAATATACACAGACACCTAAGACCGTCTGCCTCAACTCTGCGACTGCCGCTCTTGAGTTGATTTTGCGCGTCTTGGAAGTGGGACCTGGTGATGAAGTCATCGTTCCAGCCATGACCTATACAGCTTCGTGTAGTGTCATCACTCACGTGGGAGCAACTCCTGTCATGGTGGATATCCAAGCAGATACGTTTGAGATGGACTATGACCTGCTTGAGCAAGCTATCACTGAAAAGACCAAGGTGATCATCCCAGTAGAGCTTGCAGGGATTGTTTGCGACTACGACCGTTTGTTCCAAGTTGTGGAGAAGAAACGTGATCTCTTTACCGCTTCAAGCAAGTGGCAAAAAGCCTTTAACCGTATCGTGATTGTTTCTGATAGTGCCCATGCTTTGGGATCTACTTATAAAGGGCAACCAGCTGGTTCTATCGCTGACTTTACTTCCTTCTCATTCCACGCCGTTAAGAACTTTACAACTGCAGAAGGTGGAAGTGCCACTTGGAAAGCCAATCCAGCGATTGACGACGAAGAGATGTACAAGGAATTCCAAATTCTTTCCCTTCACGGGCAAACTAAGGATGCTCTTGCCAAGATGCAACTGGGTTCATGGGAATACGATATCGTCACACCAGCCTACAAGTGTAATATGACCGATATTATGGCTTCCCTTGGTTTGGTACAATTGGACCGCTACCCAAGTTTGCTAGAACGTCGTAAGGAGATCGTGAACCGCTATGATCGTGGTTTTGCAGGTTCTCGCATCCATCCTTTGGCACACAAGACTGATACTGTCGAATCTTCACGCCACCTCTACATCACCCATGTAGACGGAGCAAGCTTAGAAGAACGCAATCTTATTATCCAAGAATTGGCCAAAGCAGGAATTGCAAGTAACGTCCACTACAAACCGCTTCCGCTCTTGACAGCCTATAAGAATCTTGGCTTTGATATGGCGAATTATCCTAAGGCTTATGCCTTCTTTGAAAATGAAATTACGCTCCCTCTTCACACTAAATTAAGCGATGAAGAAGTGGACTATATCATTGAGACTTTCAAAACAGTTTCTGAAAAAGTGCTAACTTCATCAAAAAAATTGTAAAAAAGTCTTGACAAAGAAAAAACAAAGTATTAAAATAAGTTCAACAAATCAGAAAAGTAACTATTTTTGATCTTCAGGGAGCCTGTGGTGATTGTGAACAGGTGGTTGGAAGTAGTGAAAGTGGGCTGATTTTAAAAATGAATTTGAAACAATGAAAATTCGGTGCGCACACCTTATAGTGCAACTTGTTGTTAGACAAGGCAGAGATGTAAAGGGGAATAGTCCCTTTATAATTGAGGTGGCACCGCGTTACCAACGCCCTCACACGGAATTTAATTCTGTGTGTGGGCTTTTTTCTTTCGGTCATTTTGTTTTTCTTTTATTAGGGCGTTAAGTTGCTTTGATGAACTTAAAGTTCTATCTGCAGCTCCTTGCCTACTACTAAAAGCAAACAAAAAGCCGAATTAATATAGAAAGAGGAAAATTTTATGACAACTAAAGGTTATTTTGGACAATTTGGTGGTAGTTTTGTACCGGAGCCGATTCAGGCTTTGTTGGATGAGTTGGAAGTGACATTTGACAAGTACAAAGATGATCCAGAGTTTTTGGCAGAATTTCGTCATTACTTGAAGGACTATTCAGGTCGCGAAACACCTCTCTATTTTGCAGAAAGTTTGACAGAGCACCTAGGTGGAGCTAAGATTTATCTCAAACGTGAAGACCTTAACCACCTTGGTTCTCACAAGCTCAACAACGTTTTAGGGCAAATTCTTCTGGCCAAACGTATGGGTAAAAAACGAGTGATCGCGGAAACAGGGGCTGGTCAGCACGGGGTTGCGACAGCAGCGGCTGCAGCCAAGTTTGGTATGGCCTGTGATGTCTACATGGGAGCAGAGGATGTGGAACGTCAACGTCTCAATGTTTTCCGTATGGAGATGATGGGAGCAACTGTTCATGCAGTTGAAACGGGGACACGAACTCTTAAGGATGCGGTTGATGCAGCCTTTGGAGCATGGATGAATGACCTTGAAGCCTTCTACGTTTTGGGATCTGCTGTAGGCCCTCATCCTTATCCTACAATTGTTCATGAATTCCAAAAGATCATCAGTGAAGAATCTCGCCGTCAAATCTTAGAAAAAGAAGGACGCTTGCCAGATTACGTTATTGCCTGTGTCGGTGGTGGTTCAAATGCCATTGGTGCTTTTTCACAGTATGTGGCTGATGAAGAAGTCAAATTGGTTGGAGTAGAAGCTGCTGGTCATGGACTTGATACAGACAAGCACGCAGCTACTATGACAAAAGGTAGTATCGGAATTGTCGACGGCATGAAGACCTATGCAGTCTTTAAGGAAGACGGAGAGTTGGCTCCAGTTTACTCTATCTCAGCTGGTTTGGACTATCCAGGGGTTGGCCCAGAACACGCCTACTTTAAAGATTCTGGTCGCGTGGAATATGTGGCAGCGACAGATGAAGAAGCTGTTCAAGCCTTGCTCCTTCTCAGCAAGACAGAAGGGATTATCCCAGCGATTGAAAGCTCACATGCTATCGCAGAAGCAGTTAAACGTGCACCGAAACTAAGTAAAGATGACATTATCATCATCAATGTCTCTGGTCGTGGAGACAAGGACGTAGCTGCGATTGCAGACTACCTAGAAGCTAAAAAGTAATAGATGGAAAAATTACAGTCCTTTCTCCTACAGAGAGCTTGTGGTTGCTGGAAACAAGCAGAGAAAGTTGTAAGGTTGGGTCCATCTGAAACAAGAGAAGAAAACATAATTCTCAAGGGAGTGCCCTTTATCGCACAGCCTGTTACAGGAGGTTTCTGAGACAGGAATGAGAGATAGGAGAAATCCTATAATTGAGGTGGCACCGCGAATTTCGTCCTCACGCAAGTTATTTTGCGTGGGGATTTTTCATACAGTCGCCACGGACTAGAAGTAGAACTGAAAGGGAAATTACAATGGAACGAATCATTCATGGAGATGTCTTATCACCAATCTTGGCTTATATGCGCCTAAAGGGGCAACACAAGGTTATCTTAGAGAGTATTCCGAGAGACAAGGAAACAGCTCGTTTTTCTATCCTAGCCTATAATCCTGTTTTTGAGATTAAGTTTGAAAATGGAGTTCTTTATCAAAATGGTCAAGTGATTGATCAGGATCCCTTGGATTTCCTTTATCAAGTGACTCATAAGAGCCAGCACCATTCAGATCTACCTTTTGGTGGTGGGGCAATTGGTTTTGTTGGTTACGATATGATTTCGCTTTATGAAGAAATTGGTCAAATTCCTCAAGATATAATTGGAACGCCAGACATGCATTTCTTCGTCTATGAGAGTTACATGGTCTTTGACCACAAGAAGGAAAAAATTCATGTCATCGAGGAGGCTCTCTATAGTGAGCGCAGTCAAGAAGCCTTGGAAGAAGCCTTGAACCAAGTGCTTGAGGAATTACGCATCTCTGCTCCAAATGAATTTGAAGACTTGGATCTATCTCCGTTAGACTTCAAACCTCATATCGCTCCTCAGAAGTTTGAGGAAATGGTGGAAATAGCTCGTGACTTGATTCGTAACGGGGATATGTTCCAATGTGTACTCAGCCAGCGTTTCTCAGCAGAAGTTATTGGAAATCCATTTGACTTCTACAGAAATCTCCGCGTGACTAATCCTTCTAATTACCTTTATTTCTATGATTTTGGTGATTATCAAATCATCGGTGCCAGTCCAGAAAGTTTAGTTTCTGTCAAAAATGGCATCGTGACAACCAATCCGATTGCAGGGACACGACCAAGAGGAGCTACGGATGAAGAAGACAAGGCTTTGGCGACAGACCTGCTTTCGGATGAGAAGGAAACAGCAGAGCATCGGATGTTAGTAGACTTGGGACGAAATGATATTGGTCGCATCTCTGAAACGGCCAGTGTCCAAGTCACCAAGTATATGGAAGTGGAGCTCTTCCGTTATGTTATGCATTTGACCAGCGTGGTCAAGGGGCGTTTGCTTTCAGAACTCACTGCAATGGATGCCTTGGAAGCAACACTTCCTGCTGGAACAGTTTCAGGAGCACCAAAGATTCGAGCTATGAGACGTATCTATGAATTGGAAACAGAAAAACGGGGCGTATACGCAGGAGCAATCGGCTACTTGTCTGCGACGGGTGATATGGATTTCGCCATTGCCATCCGAACCATGATTCTCAAAAATCAAACAGCCTATGTGCAGGCTGGGGCAGGGATTGTTTACGACTCCATCGCTCAAAACGAATACCAAGAAACCATTAACAAAGCTAAATCTATGACTAGAATTGGAGAACTAAGACCATGATTTTATTGATTGACAACTATGATTCTTTTACCTATAACTTGGCCCAATACATTGGAAATTTTGCAGAAGTTCAGGTCTTGAGAAATGATGATCCTAAGCTATATGAAGAAGCTGAAAAAGCAGATGGTCTGGTCTTTTCTCCTGGTCCTGGTTGGCCAGTTGATGCTGGAAAGATGGAAGACATGATTCGTGATTTTGCTGGCAAGAAGCCGATTCTTGGAATTTGTTTGGGCCACCAAGCCATTGCAGAAGTCTTTGGTGGTAAGTTAGGTTTAGCTCCAAAAGTCATGCATGGGAAACAGAGCAATATCAGCTTTGAAGCACCATCTGTTTTGTATCAAGGTATCGAGGATGGCCGTGCGGTCATGCGTTATCACAGTATTTTGATTGAGGAAATGCCAGAAGACTTTGAAGTGACAGCTCGTTCGACTGATGACCAAGCCATCATGGGGATTCAACATAAAAACCTACCAATTTATGGCTTCCAGTACCATCCAGAGAGTATCGGAACGCCAGATGGCTTGTCTTCTATTCGGAATTTTATCGAGAAGGTTGTAAAGTGAGGAAACTAGGATGAAAGAGATTATTGAAAAACTAGCAAAATTTGAAAATTTATCAGGTGTGGAAATGACGGATGTCATCGAGCGTATCGTAACTGGGCGTGTAACGGAGGCACAGATTGCTTCTCTTCTTTTGGCTCTTAAGATGAAGGGGGAAACACCTGAAGAACGCACAGCCATTGCCCAAGTCATGAGAGGGCATGCCCAACACATTCCAACTGAAATTCATGATGCCATGGACAACTGTGGTACAGGTGGGGACAAGTCTTTCAGCTTTAACATCTCCACAACTGCAGCCTTTGTCTTGGCTGGTGGTGGTGTTCACATGGCAAAACACGGTAACCGCTCGATTTCTTCTAAATCTGGTTCTGCAGATGTCCTCGAAGCCTTGGATATCAACCTAGACCTCAAACCAGCTGAACTAGGTAAGGTTTTTGATAAAACTGGAATCGTCTTTCTCTTCGCTAAAAATATGCACCCAGCAATGAAATACATCATGCCAGCTCGTTTGGAATTGGGAATTCCAACGATTATGAACTTGACTGGTCCCCTGATTCACCCAATGGCATTGGAAACACAGCTTCTTGGAATTAGTCGTCCAGAACTGCTAGAAAGTACAGCTCAGGTTTTGAAAAATATGGGTCGCAAACGTGCTATCGTTGTTGCTGGACCAGAAGGATTGGATGAAGCTGGCTTAAACGGAACAACCAAAATTGCACTTCTTGAAAATGGCGAAATCACCCTATCAAGCTTTACTCCAGAGGATTTGGGTATGGAAGGCTACGCTATCGAAGATATTCGTGGAGGCAATGCTCAGGAAAATGCAGAAATTTTGCTTAGCGTTCTGAAAAACGAACCAAGTCCATTCTTGGAAACGACAGTTTTAAATGCTGGTCTTGGTTTCTATGCTAATGGTAAGGTAGATAGTATCAAGGAAGGAGTTGCCTTGGCCCGTCAAGTGATTGCTAGTGGCAAGGCCCTTGAAAAACTCAGACTGTTACAGGAGTACCAAAAATGAGTCAGGAATTTTTAGCACGAATCTTGGAGCAGAAGGCGCGTGAGGTTGAGCAGATGGAACTGGAGGAAATCCAGTCCCTGCGCCAGACCTATCGCTTGGCTGACTTTTTGAAGAATCATCAAGACCGCTTGCAGGTGATTGCAGAAGTCAAGAAAGCTAGCCCTAGTTTGGGAGATATCAATCTCGATGTGGATATTGTGCAACAGGCCCAGACTTATGAAGCGAATGGCGCAGTGATGATTTCGGTTTTGACAGATGAAGTCTTCTTTAAAGGGCATTTGGATTATCTACGAGAGATTTCCAGTCAGGTAGAGATTCCGACGCTCAACAAGGACTTTATCATCGATGAAAAGCAAATCATCCGTGCTCGCAATGCTGGTGCGACAGTTATCTTACTCATTGTCGCTGCCTTGTCAGAAGAACGTGTCAAGGAACTCTATGACTACGCGACAGAGCTTGGTCTGGAAGTCTTGGTGGAGACTCACAATCTAGCTGAACTAGAAGTGGCCCACAGGCTTGGTGCTGAGATTATTGGGGTTAATAACCGCAACTTGACTACCTTTGAAGTTGACTTGCAGACCAGTGTAGATTTGGCTAAACATTTCAAAGATGATTGCTTGTACATTTCTGAATCTGCTATTTTCACAGGGCAGGATGCGGAACGAGTAGCGCCATACTTTAACGGAATTTTAGTAGGGACAGCTCTCATGCAGGCAGAAGATGTAGCCCAGAGAATCAAGGAGTTGCAGATTGACAAAGGTTAAAATTTGCGGATTATCGACCAAAGAAGCGGTGGAAACAGCCGTATCAGCAGGAGTCGACTACATCGGTTTTGTCTTTGCACCTAGTAAAAGACAGGTGACTTTGGATCAGGCTGCCGAGCTGGCAAAGCTTATTCCTGCAGATGTCAAAAAGGTTGGTGTGTTTGTTTCACCAAGTCGGGCAGAACTGCTAGAAACGATTGACAACGTTGGCTTGGACTTGGTTCAAGTTCACGGTCAGGTGGCAGATGATTTATTTGAGAATTTGCCTTGTGCCAGTATTCAGGCTGTGCAGGTGGATGGAGAGGGTCATGTGCCCAATTCTCAGGCAGACTATCTCCTCTTTGATGCCCCTGTGGCTGGGAGTGGCCAGACCTTTGATTGGGGGCAACTGGATACGACAGGACTAACTCAGCCTTTCTTTATCGCAGGTGGGCTTAATGAAGACAATGTAGTAAAAGCAATTCAACACTTTACTCCCTATGCAGTAGATGTATCGAGCGGAGTGGAGACAGATGGACAAAAAGATCATGAAAAGATTAGAAGATTTATAAAGAGGGTAAAGAATGGCATATCAAGAACCAAATAAAGATGGATTTTACGGAAAATTCGGTGGACGTTTTGTCCCAGAAACATTGATGACAGCAGTTTTGGAGTTGGAAAAGGCTTATCGTGAAAGTCAGGCAGACCCAAGTTTCCAAGAGGAATTAAACCAACTTTTGCGCCAGTATGTGGGGCGTGAAACTCCTCTTTACTACGCAAAAAACTTGACCCAGCATATCGGCGGAGCCAAGATTTATCTTAAACGTGAAGACCTTAACCATACAGGGGCCCACAAGATTAACAATGCCTTGGGACAAGTTCTTCTGGCTAAACGCATGGGTAAAAAGAAAATTATCGCTGAAACAGGTGCTGGTCAGCACGGTGTGGCAACTGCAACTGCTGCAGCCCTCTTTAACATGGAATGTACTATCTACATGGGTGAGGAAGATGTCAAACGCCAAGCCCTCAATGTGTTCCGTATGGAGCTTTTGGGAGCTAAGGTTGAGGCAGTGACAGACGGTTCGCGCGTGCTCAAGGATGCGGTCAATGCAGCCCTTCGTTCATGGGTAGCTAATATTGATGATACCCACTATATCCTTGGTTCTGCCTTGGGGCCTCATCCATTCCCAGAAATCGTTCGTGACTTCCAAAGTGTTATTGGTCGAGAAGCTAAACAACAGTACCGTGACTTGACAGGTAAAAATCTACCAGATGCCTTAGTAGCCTGTGTTGGTGGTGGTTCTAATGCCATCGGTCTCTTCCATCCATTTGTAGAAGATGAATCAGTAGCTATGTATGGAGCTGAAGCAGCAGGACTTGGTGTGGATACAGAGCATCACGCAGCTACCTTGACCAAGGGTCGTCCGGGTGTCCTTCACGGTTCCCTCATGGATGTGCTCCAAGATGCCCATGGTCAAATTCTTGAAGCCTTCTCGATCTCAGCAGGTTTGGACTATCCTGGTATCGGTCCAGAGCATTCTCACTACCACGATATCAAACGTGCCAGCTATGTTCCTGTGACAGACGAAGAGGCCTTGGAAGGATTCCAACTCTTGTCTCGTGTGGAAGGGATTATCCCAGCCTTGGAATCTAGCCATGCGATCGCCTTTGCAGTGAAATTGGCCAAAGAACTTGGACCAGAAAAGTCTATGATTGTCTGTCTATCAGGTCGTGGGGACAAGGATGTGGTTCAAGTCAAAGACCGCTTGGAAGCAGATGCAGCAAAGAAGGGAGAAGCTCATGCCTAAGACACTAACAGAAAAATTAAATGCTATAAAAGCAACTGGAAAAGGAATTTTTGTTCCCTATATCATGGCTGGAGACCACGAGAAAGGTTTGGATGGTCTCGGAGAAACGATTCACTTTTTAGAAGATTTGGCTGTCTCTGCAATTGAAGTGGGCATTCCCTTTTCAGATCCTGTCGCAGATGGACCTGTTATCGAAGAAGCTGGCTTGCGCAGTTTAGCCCACGGGACCTCTACCCAGGCTTTGGTTGAAACCTTGAAAACCATTGAAACAGAGATTCCACTGGTCATTATGACCTACTTCAACCCCCTCTTTCAGTACGGTGTGGAGAACTTTGTCAAAGATTTGGCAGATACAGCGGTTAAGGGCTTGATTATTCCAGACTTGCCTCATGAGCATGCCAACTTTGTAGAACCATTTTTGGCAGATACAGATATCGCCTTGATTCCCCTAGTTAGTTTGACGACAGGGATTGAGCGCCAGAAAGAATTAATTAAAGGGGCAGAAGGATTTGTCTATGCTGTTGCCATCAATGGGGTGACAGGGAAATCTGGCAATTACCGCGCAGACTTGGACAAGCACTTGGCACAATTGCATCAAGTGGCCGATATCCCAGTCTTGACAGGTTTTGGCGTATCTAGTCAAGCCGATGTAGAACGCTTCAATGCAGTGTCAGATGGCGTTATCGTCGGTTCAAAAATCGTAAAAGCTCTCCACCAAGGAGAGCCGATTCAGGACTTTATCAAACAAGCAGTAGCTTACCAAAAATAATCACACAAGCAGCAAGTAAGAGGAAAGGCACGAAAGGAAGTCTTTCCTTTTTCTTTTGTAGGAGAAAGGCTAGAATTCCCGTCGCAGAAGAAAACTGAATCAAGATCAGTAATTCGGTTACGCTAAAGACGAGAGCGCAAGAAGCTAAAAAGAGAAAATCCCCTGCGCCCATGCGAATATCGATAAAATGAGCTAAAATTCCAAGAACAAGGAAGAAGACCATGACCAGATTCCAGCCAGAGGAAGCCATGAGGATTAGGTGGAAAGTCAGCCAGACTAGTAAGGGATATTCCTGATGGCGAAAGTCGTAGATGCCCAAGGTCAAACCAGCGGTGATTAGGACGACTTGCCCCAAGGAAAGCAATTCCCAAGACCAAGCCAGAAAGAGGAGTCCTAAGCCCAATTCAAAAAGGGCATACCAGACAGGATATGTAGCCTTGCAGTAGCGACAGCGAAAGCGATTGAAGACCTGTGAGAGAATCGGAATCAAATCTAAGGGACGCAAGCGAGTCTGACAGGAATCGCAGTGACTAGCAGGTTGGATAATGGATTGCTCTGGAAAACGGTCAATAACCAAACCAAGAAAGGAAGCGAGAATGCTCCCGACAAGAAAAAAATAAAAATCAATCATACTTATCTATTCGTAAAAAATGGGAGAAGTAGTATAATGGAGAAACATAGATAAGATGGTGAGGCAAAGATGATAATTCGTTTTGAAGAAAAGGTGAGTACAGAAAACGCTCAGCTCGTATGCAAATGGTCCAACTCTCTTGGCAAATCCTTTCAAGAACAATGGATGGGAACAATGATTCCTTTTCCCTTGACAATTCAAGTTTTGCAAGAGTTGGAAGGAATCTCTTCAATCTTTGAAGGAGGAGAGTTTGTGGGGCTTATCCAGAAAATCAGGCTAGAAGACAGTAATCTTCATATTGGAAGATTTTTTATCAACCCCCAGAAACAGGGGCAAGGCTTAGGTAGCCAGGCTTTAAGGAAATTTGTTAGTTTGGCCTTTGAAAATGAAGACATAGATACTATTTCTCTAAATGTTTACGAGGCAAATCACACAGCTTACAATCTTTACCAAAAAGAAGGATTTGAAATCGTTCAAATGGTTGAAGCACCTGTACGAAAATACATCATGAAAAAGGTGAGATAGAAAGCAAAAAGCCTTGAAATCAATGTTGACTGAGATTATGAACCTGAATCAGCCCCTCAAAAGGGATTGTATATGAATGAACGTTACCAGTGTTTAAAAACTAAAGAATATCAGGCACTTTTATCTTCCAAGGATAGATAAATTTTCGCTAAACGTAAGATTGATATGAAATCTGTCTTTGGGCAGATAAAGGTTTGTTTGGTTATAAGAGATGTCATCTGAGAGGTAAGCGTAAAGTGAGAATTGACATGGGATTCGTACTCACGGTCAACAACCTGCTGAAATATAATAAGAGAAAGAGGTGAAATTAAAAAGCTAGAGTTCCGCAATTGGAAATCTCTAGCTTTTTGTTTTCTGAGAATCATCTTGACTCAGACTCTTTTGACTAATGTTGCTAAAAAGATAAAGTAACTTTTAGCCTTATTTATCGTCGCCACTCAACATGTTTTTGATACCTTCTACAGCACCTTCTACAGCGTCTTTGGCATCTTCAGCAACTTCTTTTACTTTAGAAACAACTTTTTCAGCTGTTCCTTCTTTTTCCATTTTTTCATCACCGATGGCTTTCCCAACACCTTCTTTAATAGAACCTTTAGCTTGATTTAATTTTTCTTCTACTGACATGATAATTTCTCCTGTTATATTTATTTTATCTTAGTTTACACGAGTGTTTTCGTGAGATACTACACCAGTTGTTGCACCTTTAACAGCTTCTACACCTTCGCTAACTTTTTCTTGAACAGTTGAGAAACCAGATCCAAGACCAGATTTAGCTTTTTCGAATTGTTCTGAAGCGAATTCTCCTGTTGATTCAGCAACGTCAGATACGCGATCTTGAAGGCTTACTGAGTCTGCTTCATGTTGTTCTTTAGTTTTGATGTCGACAACGTTTACGTTGATTTCAACAACTTCCAAGTCAGTCATTTTAGCAACTTCTGAAGATACGATTTCTCTGATTTCTGAATATAAAGCTGGAACATTTTTTTGGTACTCAGCAATAATGTTTAAGTCAACTGCAACTTGTGTTTTACCAACTTCTACGTTAACACCACTTGTTACGTCATCGCTGTTAACGATTTTTTCTTTAAGATTTGAGAAGAAACCACCGTCGATTCCCAAAAGACCTGAAACGTTTTCTAGTGACAGACCAATGATTTTTTGGATAACTTTATCTTCGTAAGTAAGTTCCCCTTTGATTTCGTGAGCTACAGCAGTAGCATCTTTCTTTTCTACGTTAGTGTTAATGTTTTTTTCGTTTGACATATGAAACTCCTTTAATTAAATTAGTAATTTTTATTTTTTTTATTTATCTATATAGTTTTTTTCGATATATAATCCAGCTGCAACTCCCAGTGCTCCTAAAATCAATACAAATATTGTTTTGAAGAAGCCAAAGGAGACAATCAAACAAGCGAGAAATACGCCTATGAGACCTGCGATTATTGGATATCGATATTGTTTAAGCCATTCCATTTTTACTTCCTTACTTTACACGACTAGCAGTTTTTTTCTTTTGAGCTTTAGGCTGTGGCTGATAGTCTTTTACCAAGACGTCCAATTTCACCTGACGCTCAATACCAAAGAATTGCTTTAATCCATTAGCTATTTCATTTTGAATTAGTTGGCATCTGTCAGCGATGTTGTCCGAAGGAAGAATTTTACCTTCTACATGAACGAAACATTTATTTTTTCGTAAATTTACATGAACAGTTGGGTTCTTGATCAATCCATGATCACTCACCAAACTTCTAACAAAACCTTCGATTGCTGAATTCTTTAATTTCAATGTATCGTTTTTAGTTTCAAGTTGAATTTCCAAATAACGTTTAGGATAAAACAACACAACTAACATCGATAACAAAACTAAAGTTGATAGAGCCACTATCCCCCAGAATATATATCTAGAGAGATAAAATTCAACGAAATGATTCTGTCTCCAGCTAAATAGCTGAATGCCTAGATCACTAACTTGATGATAATCTATCAAAACAGGAAGGAAAATTGTCAAGATTAAAATACAGAAAATAATGAAACATATTTTCTTTGTTTTTGACATATACAATCCTTTCGATTTAACATTAAACTATTTTTACCCGTCATTGATTTAAAAATAGTTTGCTAACTTTACTGGCGAAAAGTTTACTTTCTACCTGTAAAGAATGACACTACAGTAATCACAATCGCTGCACCTACAATAGATGGGAGCAAAGCCATTCCAGCTAATGATGGCCCCCAGCTACCAAGTAGTGATTGTCCAACAGATGCTCCAATTAAACCAGCAAAGATGTTTGCGATGATTCCCATAGAACTACCTTTTTTAGTGATTTTACCTGCCAAGAGACCAATAAGACCTCCTGCAATAATTGACCACAACATTGCTTACCCTCCTTTTTTATTTTAATCTCAAAAAATCAATTTTTTTGATTGTTGCTATTATATAATTTTTAAAATTAAAAATATAATCTTTCGACTTGAATTTGATTCTGTATTCACGCCCTCAATAGACGCTAAAATAAGAAAATTGTTTATATATTGCCTCCGTAGTGTTATTATACGAGATAAAGGATCTTAGTAAAAGTCGTTATATCATGCTATACCTATTCTTTGTGGTATAATTGCAAGAGGTTTAATCCGATAATTTATAAAGAGAGAAAGATATTCATGAGAGATTTATTATCTAAAAAAGTCATAGGCAATTAGAATTATTAGAATTATTATTTGAACATAAACGTTGGTTTCATCGTTCTGAACTAGCAGAGTTACTAAATTGTACAGAACGTGCAGTCAAAGATGATCTATCCCATGTTAAATCTGCTTTTCCTGACTTGATTTTTCATTCTTCTACTAATGGTATACGTATTATTAATACCGATGATAGTGATATTGAAATGGTTTACCATCATTTCTTTAAGCATTCAACTCATTTTTCGATTTTAGAATTTATCTTTTTTAATGAAGGTTGTCAAGCTGAAAGTATTTGTAAAGAATTTTATATCAGTTTATCTTCGCTCTATCGTATTATTAGCCAAATCAATAAAGTGATTAAAAAGCAATTTCAATTTGAAATCAGTCTGGCTCCTGTTCAAATCATTGGAAATGAGAGAGACATTCGTTACTTTTTTGCACAATATTTTTCAGAAAAAAATTATTTTCTAGAATGGCCATTTGAAAATTTTTCGTCAGAGCCCTTGTCTCAATTGCTAGAATTGGTTTATAAGGAAACAAGCTTTCCAATGAATTTGTCAACGCATAGAATGCTAAAGTTACTCCTAGTTACGAACCTATATAGAATGAAGTTTGGTCATTTCATGGAAGTAGAGAAAGACTCTTTTAACGATCAAAGTTTGAATGCTTTGATGCAGGCAGAAGGAATAGAAGGTGTTGCTCAGAGTTTTGAATCAGAATACAGTATCTCTTTAGATGAAGAAGTTGTTTGCCAATTATTTGTGTCTTACTTTCAAAAAATGTTTTTCATAGATGAAAGTCTCTTTATGAAATGCGTAAAAAAGGATAGCTATGTTGAAAAATCTTACCATCTATTGAGTGATTTTATTGATCAGATTTCAGTCAAGTATCAGATTGAGATTGATAATAAGGATAATCTGATTTGGCATCTGCATAATACCGCACATCTGTATCGTCAAGAGTTGTCCACTGAGTTTATTCTATTTGATCAAAAAGGGAATACAATCAGGAATTTTCAAAATATTTTTCCTAAATTTGTTTCAGAGGTGAAGGAAGGAATTGAACATTATCTAGAGGTTTTAGGTATGGATTGTAATTCGATGAAAGTCAATCATTTGTCCTATACTTTTATCACCCATAGCAAACACTTAGTTCTAAATCTTTTACAAAATCAACCTAAATTAAAGGTTTTAGTCATGAGCAATTTTGATCAGTATCATGCAAAATCAGTAGCGGAAACACTTTCTTATTATTGCAGCAACAATTTTGAACTGGAAGTTTGGAATGAATTAGAGTTATCACTTGAGTCTCTAAAAGATTCACCTTACGATATCATTATTTCTAATTTTATTATTCCTCCTATTGAAAATAAGAGACTAATCTATTCCAATAATGTCAATACAGTCGCTCTCATCTCTTTGCTTAACGCAATGATGTTTATTCGATTAGATTAGTAACCTAAAATAACAAAAAAACGCTATTTAGCGTTTGAACTGTACCTCAAAAGTTAGACAGAAAAAATCTAATTTTTTGGGTGTTTTTGTTAAGAAAATACCTTCAATCATTTAAGCAAAATGTACATCTAGATTCATAGCCCTCTAAAACTCTTGCTTTTTTGTAGAAGATACGAAAAAAGCCATGAAACCAAGGCTTTTCCTGTTTTATGTAGATGTTTACACATGAAAATTGAAGTATTTTCAAAAGCTAATTGGAGTGATTTTATTAATGATGGGATAAATGATCTGGCCAAAAATGATTGAGAAATAGTTGCCAAAAAAACGTTTGCATGATACTATATATTGAAAGGAGGTGATAATATGGTAGAACGAAAAAAATCAATTACCATGAAAGATGTTGCTTTAGAAGCAGGAGTTAGTGTTGGAACAGTTTCACGTGTGATTAATAAAGAAAAAGGCATTAAAGAAATAACTTTAAGGAAAGTTCAAAGGGCTATAAAAACATTGGACTATATCCCTGATAATTATGCTCGAGGTATGAAAAAGAATAGAACAGAAACTATCGCTTTGATTATTCCGAGCATATGGCATCCATTTTTCTCGGAGTTTGCCTATCATGTTGAGAAAGAGTTATTAAAATATAATTATAAATTATTTATTTGTAACGCTGATAGTGATTCACAAAATGAAATCGAATATATCGAAATGTTGAAACAAAATAAAGTGGATGGAATTATTGGTATTACATATTCTGATATTGACAAATATATTTTATCTGATTTACCGTTTGTAAGTATAGATAGACATTTTTCGGAAAATGTATGCTATGTTACTTCAGCAAATTACAAAGGAGGACAAACTGCAGCAGAGGAACTGGTTAGAAGGGATAATAAGCACCTTGCTTTTATTGGTTCAATTAATATGTATGAGAATGAGACTATACTCAGAAGTAAAGGATTCAGAGAAAAAGCTAAGGAATTAGGAGTAGATGTCTATAATTTTGAAATGAAAGAACCTTTAATAAATCCTGAAGATCAGATAAGAATTTTTTTGCAATCTCATAAAGAAATTGATGGTATATTTACAATAAATGATATGATGGCTCTGAGAGTTATTAGTATTATGAAGGAACTGGGGAAAATAGCACCTGATGATTACCAGATAATTGGGTTTGATGGTTTAAAAACTTCTGTCGATCAATCTTATCTAGTGTCTACAATAGTTCAAGATATTGGTATGATGGCAAAAGAATCTGTTGCAATGATACTGAAAATGATTAAGCGAGAAGAGATTCTAGAAAAACGAATCGTAATTCCCACATATTTTTGGGGAGATAAAACAACAAAAAAAATTTAAACAGCACTTGACAAATAATGAAAGCGCTGTTATAATATAAACTATAAATGAAACGTTTCAAAAACAAGTTGAAAAACTTGTTTAAAAATAAATAAAAAATGAAACGTTTCAAAAAGGAGGAAAAATATGCGTAAAGGTACAATGTTATCTGTTGTTGCGGGGCTATCGTTAGCTATACTTGCAGGTTGTAGTGGAGGAACTAACTCAAAACAAGCGAGTTCTTCAAATGATATTAAAGTCTGGGTACAATTCTCTGACGAAACCAATGAAGGAAAAGCTTGGCAAAAAGTTGTTGATAACTTTAATCAATCAGGAAAAAGTAAGTACAAGGTTGTAACTGAGTATATTCCTCGTAGTGGTAGTGGTGGAGGATATGAAGACAAGGTTAATGCTGCTATCACGACTAATAGTCTTCCAGATGTTATTACCCTTGATGGACCAAATACGGCAGCTTATGCAAAATCTAAAGTGATTACTCCGCTAGATGATTATCTAAAAGATAATAATATGGATGATGTTTTGGACAGTATTAAACAACAAGGAACTTATGATGGCAAATTCTATGCATTTGGATTTTCTGAATCGAATGTTGGTGTTTATTACAACAAAAAAATGTTCAAAGAGGCCGGAATTGCGGAATCAGAGCTTCCAACGCTAGAAAAGCCATGGACATGGGATGAATTTAATACGATTGCTAAAAAATTGAAAGATCATTATAACAAACCGGCAATTGATTTTCGTATTAATTCAAACGATGAAATGTTACCATATGCTTATATGCCGTTGATTTGGTCAAATAATGGTTCTGTCGTAAACGAAGATGGAACAAAGGCAGAAGGATACTTCAACTCAAAAGAGAGTGTAGAAGCAGTTCAATTCATTCAAAATCTTGTAAAAGAAGGTTACACAACTGTTAGTCCAGTCGAAAAAGGTTTTGAAACAGGAGAGTATCCAATGCTTTTGAGTGGTTCTTGGACGATTGCTGACATGAATACAAACTACAAAGATATTGATTTTGGTATCCTTCCTTACCCAGTATCTAGTAAGACGAAAAAATTAGTATCCCCTTCAGGTAGTTGGCAATTAGCTGTTACGACAAAATCTGATAAAAAAGAGGCAGCATCTGAATTTGTTAAATTTGCTACAAATACAGAATCAAGTGAAATTATTAGCTTGGGGAATTCGGTCCTTCCGATTCGTAAATCTACAATTGAAAATATCAAAGATAAAGTGTCCGAACCAATGCGTTTCTTGATGGAACAAAATTCAAAAACAGCTCATGCTCGCCCAGTTGTCGTAGCATATCCTCAGGTTTCTCGTGCTTTTCAACAAGCAATGCAAGATATTAGCTATTATGAAGAAAATCCAAATGTGCAAAAAGTCTTGGATACTCGTACAAAAGAAATGCAAACTGCTATTGATCAGTCGCTCAAATAATCTGTAAAAAGGAAGGAGGAAGGAAAATGTTTGGAACTACCTTCCCCTTTCTTGTTAATAGCCTAGTTTGATATATATGATTAAAGGAGATGGATATGAGTAAAGAAACTGTTGTGGATACAAAAAGACGTGAAAAAATAAAGGATAACATACTAGGTTATAGTTTTTTAGCTCCAGCTTTAATTTTATTAGGTATCTTTTTAGTAATTCCAGTTGGAATGGTCATTTATTACGCTTTTACAGATTATTATTTGTTGACACCAGATGAAAGAAAATTTGTTGGACTTGAAAATTTTATTCGATTAATAAAGGATCCGATTTTCTTAAAGAGCTTCTTGAATACGTTGAAATTTGTTGTTTGGATTATTCCAGTTCAATTGGGAGCAGCCTTAGGAATGGCTTTGATTGTTAATAAAAAGCGCAAAGGGAATATGTTTTTTAAAGTGGCTTTTTTTGCTCCAGTTGTCATGTCCTTGGTAGTTATTTCTATTCTTTGGCTTTATCTTTTAAATCCAAATAGTGGCTTATTAAATGCTATTTTAAATAAGGTAGGTATTGCTTCTCAACCTTTCTTGACTAGTCCTAAACAAGCTATGTATGCAATTGTTTTTGTTTCTGCTTGGCAGGGTGCAGGTTATCAGATGCTTTTATTTTTAGGAGGAATGCAGAATATTCCACAAGATGTCTATGAAGCTGCTGAATTAGATGGATTCTCAAAATGGGCTCAGTTTCGTTATATCACGATGCCTCTACTAAAACCAACAGCCCTGTTTGTATTGTTAACAACTTTAATTTCTGCTTTTAAGCTGATTGTACAACCAATGGTTATGACGCAAGGTGGGCCATTAAACTCAACAATTACTATGGTGTACTATATTTATCAACAAGGTTTTACTGATCGTCTTGTAGGATATTCTAGCTCAATCGCTTTAGTATTTACAACGTTAATTGGTATGATTAGCTTAGTACAACGTCGCGTTCTGAAGGAGGATGACTAAGATGAAACGATTTAAACCAACAACAATCTTAGAATATATTCTGTTAACTTTATTGGCAGGACTCTTCCTTTTTCCTATGGTTTGGATGGTAGTTTCAGCTATGAAGCCAGAAGCGGATGTTTATAAAAATTTGACTAGTTGGCAAGCCTTCTTACCAAGTTTAAATCCCGCTGATTGGTTTAAACCTTATCAGGAAGTATTTGAGCGCTTTAGTATTTTTACATATCTAGGGAACAGCATTTTTTATGCTGGAACGTTTGCTATTGGTTCTATTATTGTCAATGCACTGGCCGGTTTCGCTTTTGCAAAAGTAAATTTTTCAGGTAAGAAAATTTTGTTTGGTTTCTTACTTGCTTTACTTATTATTCCAGTAGAAACTGTGTTAATTCCACAATTTACCATTATCAATTCCTTAGGTTTGGTCAATAATCGTCTTGCAGTTATTATTCCAGGATTGGCGAGTGTATTTAATATTTACTTATTTAGGAATTTCTTTATTGCAATTCCAGAAGAGATTCTTGAGTCTGCAAAGATGGACGGAGCAAGTATCGTTAGAATTTTCTTTAGAATTATGCTTCCAATGTCTAAACCTGCAGTTGCTACAGTTGGTGTTTTATCATTTATTTCAAGCTGGAATGATTATATTTGGCCATTGATGGTTTTGACAGATTCTTCTAAATTTTCAATGCAGGTTGCAATTACAACTATTAATACAACTCAACCAGTTTATATCAATCAGGTAATGGCTGTATTAACTATTTCAACGATTCCGTTGATTTTGGTCTATGTAGTCGCTCAGAAATATATTGTTCAAGGTCTGGGTGGTTCCGGAACTGGAATAAAATAGGATATACTTATGATAAATAAAACATTTACAGTAGAAAAAGCCAATCGTTTTATAGCAGAAAATAAACATCTCGTAAATACTCAATATAAGCCTGAAGAACATTTTTCAGCTGAGATTGGCTGGATCAATGATCCAAATGGATTTGTCTATTTTCGTGGAGAATACCATCTCTTTTATCAATTCTATCCTTATGATAGTGTTTGGGGACCTATGCACTGGGGTCATGCTAAAAGTAAGGACTTGGTGACTTGGGAGCACTTGCCGGTGGCACTTGCTCCTGACCAAGATTATGACCGAAATGGTTGCTTCTCAGGCTCTGCCATTGTCAAGGATGATCGCCTCTGGCTCATGTATACTGGGCATATCGAAGAAGAAACAGGTATTCGTCAAGTGCAAAATATGGCATTTTCAGATGACGGGATTCACTTTGAAAAGATTGAACAAAATCCAGTTGCAACTGGAGCAGACTTGCCAGATGAGTTAATTGCAGCTGATTTCCGTGATCCAAAACTCTTTGAAAAAGATGGACGCTATTACTCCGTAGTAGCTGCCAAACACAAAGATAATGTGGGCTGTATCGTTCTACTAGGGTCCGATAACCTAGTAGAATGGCGGTTCGAATCCATCTTTTTAAAAGGGGTAGAACACCAAGGCTTTATGTGGGAATGCCCAGATTACTTTGAGTTAGATGGGAAAGATTGCCTTATTATGTCACCCATGCGTTATCAGCGTGAGGGAGACTCATATCATAACATCAACTCATCGGTTTTGTTTACGGGTAAGGTAGATTGGGGAGAAAAACGTTTTATCCCAGAATCAGTTCAAGAAATTGATCATGGGCAAGACTTCTATGCGCCTCAAACATTGCTGGACGATCAAAATCGTCGTATCCTGATTGCTTGGATGCAGACATGGGGGCGTACCCTTCCAACCCATGACCAAGAACACAAGTGGGCATGTGCCATGACTTTACCTAGAATCCTCCGATTGGAAGATGGCAAACTAAGACAATTCCCTGTTAAAAAAGGCCAATATCAAATCCAAATAGATAAAGATTGTCATTACTATTTAGGAAATGATACAGATTATCTTGAATTTGGTTATGACAGTAATGCGCAGCAAGTTTACATTGATCGTAGCCATCTTGCCCAAAAGATTTTAGGTGAAGAAGAACAGGACACTAATCGACGGTATGTAGATATTGAAGCTAAAGAATTGGAAGTTGTTCTAGATAAAAATTCCATCGAGATTTTTGTCAATCAAGGTGAAGCCAGCTTGACTGCAACTTATTACTTAACAGTGCCAGCTGAGCTATCACGAATCGATTAAAAATTAAGTAACTTCTCCTAAAGAAAAAGTTCTCTTTCTAGCAAAATGGAAAGAGAACTTTTTTTCTAATTAAACAGAGCATATTTCTGTTTAAACAACTCAATTTTATCATTGCAGTAAGTGATTAAATCTTGAGCTTTTTCAAGTGTATAGCCTTTTTCAGATACAGATTTTACTTTCTTCTCATCAAAGTAGTAGCCTGTCAAGCCCCTGACTTCTTCTGATAATGTAAGATAGTAACCTGTTTCAATTCCCTCGTCTAGATTTTTGGAAAATGACTTCATCAAGCGTCCGAAGAGAGACTTTTTCGTCTTTTCATCACTGGAATCATTCCCTAAGTTGGTTGAAATCAAACCTGGATGATAGGCATTGATGGTGATGTTTGAACCTTTTAGAAAGAATTCTCTGGCTAGATATCGTGTCATCCAAATAGTGTAAAGTTTGGAGTTATTGTAGGCTAAACTAGGATTGTAGTTCGTCTCAAATCCAAAGTTCAAATCTTTGACCTTGGCAAAATGATGCATATAGGAAGAAGTATTAATGACACGGCCGTCAGCCGCTTTTTCTAACAAGGGACTTAGCTCAGTTGTTAAAATATAGGGAACCAGAACAGATAACATAAAGGTCAACTCGACATTTTCAGCACTCGCTTTTCGTTCTTTTCCAGCATACAGTCCGGCATTGTTAAACAAGACATCAATACTTTGAAAGTCTCGCTTGATTTCCTCCAGAAATCGATAAACATCGTCTAATTTGGAAAAATCTGCAAGGTAGCTAGAAACTCTGCCTCTCAAGGAAACTGCCCGAACCTCTTGAAGCGCCAGCTCAAGTTTTTGAGGATTTCGACCATGGAGGATGACATGATGGCCTTCACTGGCCAATTTCTTTGCCAAATGTTTACCAATACCGTCAGTAGCACCTGTAATCAGAATTGTTTTGACCATATTAGTTCTCTAAGAAAGCTTTTAATTCTTTTGAAAATTCGTCTGCATATTGGAAAATCGAACCGTGGCCAGCATTTGGATAGATAATCAGTTTACTATCTTTTATTTTTGCATGCATATCGTAAGAATTTTCCGTTGGAACCTGCATATCCTTATCCTCGTTGACGATTAAGGTTGGTTGGGTGATAAATGTTAGGTTGTCTTGAGAATCTTTCCCCCACCGTTTAATAGCTTTGAGTTGAGTTAGGAATCCTGATAGGTTTATGTTTTTATCCGCAAATTCCTTTGTTCTCATACCCATTCGTCCTAGGACTTTCAAAGCTTCAATTTTCCCTTGTTCATCATGATTATAGAAGATATAGCGTTTAGGATCGATGCGCTCGAGTCCCGCTTTAAACATATAGTTAAAGGTTTTCCCTGTGACCTTATCGACCTCTTTTCCACCTCGAGGTCCTGTTCCAGCCAAGATTAAACGATTGACTAGAGTAGGATTTATTCGGATGATTTCTTGGGCAATCATACCTCCCATAGAAAGGCCGAGAAGATTGATTTTATCGTAACCAAGCGCTTTTACAAAGTCAATTGTCTGCTCAGCCATTCCAGGAATCGTCGAAGCAACTTTACCTTGACTGGCTCCGACTCCAGGAAGATCGACTACAATGACATGGTGCTTTTCAGCGATTAAGTCTAATAGTTTTGGATCCCAGTTATCGAGAGTTGCTGCCAAATGGACTAGTATCAGAAGAGGTAGTTTTGATTTCCCTTTCCCGAGTTCGCGATAGGCGATTTGGTTCCCTTGGACAGTGATGTATTGATTTTTAGTTGTAATATATGACATGATTTTTTCCTTTTTATTTCTTAAAGCTGAGAACTGTTTTTCCACGTGAGCGACCATTAGCGACTTTGTCTAATGCGCTATTTACCTGTTCAAATGGGTAAACTGTATCGATAGAGGGTTTGATGTCTAATTTACTAAAGAGGTCAGCTACCTCTTGTAATTGAGCGCCATTACTTTCCACAAAGATAAAATGGTAATGGACACTATATTTTCCTGCCATTTTATCAAATTTGCGACCGGCTAAGCCAAGAATAATTTGTTTCCATTTTGGTAGATTCATGCGTTTGGCAAAGGCACCGTTTGGCATGGCACGAAGTGAAACAAGATGACCACCTTTTTTCATGATAGACATTTGTTTTTCAGTTTCAGCACCCCCAAGAGTATCGAGGACATAATCCACCTGACTAACAGTTTTTGTATAATCCTCTGTTTTGTAATCGATAAATCTATCTGCTCCTAGTTTCAACACACGCTCAGCACTATCTCCAGAACCGTTGGTAATGACCTTCAAACCTTTGGCCTTAGCAATCGGAATGGCCATTCCACCAACTCCTCCAGTACCACCAGAAATAAAGATCGTTTTCCCAGCTTGAGCGCCCATGAGGTCAAGAGCCTGCATGATAGTCAAGGCAGTAAGCGGAACAGCAGTAGCTTCCTCGTCTGATAGATAGTCTGGAACCTTGGCTAAGGCTTGGCTATC
This sequence comes from uncultured Streptococcus sp., assembly GCA_963521035.1. Taxonomy (GTDB): domain Bacteria; phylum Bacillota; class Bacilli; order Lactobacillales; family Streptococcaceae; genus Streptococcus. The sequence continues at coordinate 1,234 of CAUQTL010000017.1, read as the reverse complement.
GACAGCTACGTATTCTGCAAAGGCACCGATATGATCAAGTGGCAGACGGCCAAAGACACGGTCTCCTATCTGAAAGTTGTCAACTTGCTTGCCAATGCTTTCAACGATCCCAACGACCTCATTACCAGCAGTTTGAGGAAGTTTGTAAGGAACAATCATCTTGACCTCACCACGAGAAATCATGTTATCGAGAGGATTAACACCAGCTGCGGTGACTTTGATTAAAACTTCTTTGTTTGTAATACTTGGTTTAGCGATTTCTGTGATGTTCAGTGTGATATTATTTTTGTTATAAGTAGAGTGTTGTGCGGCTTTCATATGTTATCTCTTTTCTTTTTAATATAATTCAACAGACTTGTATTTGATACAAGTTCATGTTGTTTACAGTAAAAACTGACTTGTTATCAAATCAGTTTCGGACTTGTTTAGCTTGTTTATATAGATTGTCAATGACATCTTCTAAAGTTTGATTTGCTAATTCCTTCTCTAATTGAGATTCGGCACTAGCGAAAAGCGGTGAAACTGCTCCTTGGATATGTTTTCCAACAGGGCAATCAGGATTGCTATTTTGATGAACAGGGAATAAACTAATGTGATTGATTTCTTGAGTAGCATAGTAGATCTCTAGTAAAGTTATTTTCTTTGGAGACTTACTGAGTTGATAGCCTGTTTTTCCTTGATGGGAACGAATCAAATCTGCATTTTTCAATAAGGCAATCACTTTTCGAATGTAACTAGCATTAGTCCCAACACTAATAGCTAATGCTTGAGAACTTAAGGTTTCCTTGCTTTCACTAATCATTGTTAAGATATGCAAAGCAACTGAGAATTTTGTATCCATATGAATCCCTCTCTTAATAAACTTGTATCAGATACAAGAACGAGTATAACATAAATTAAAAGAAAAGCAAGTCTTTTGTTTTAAATTTTAAAAAATTTTGAGTGCAATCAGATTAGAGCTGTCTGGGAAGGGTGTTCATAAAATTATACCGTTGATATCCATTAGTTGACCAAAAGTAGAACAGATACACAAAAAAGCCTTGTAAATCAAGGCTTTTTCCTGTTGTATTTAGATGCCCCCTACAGGGATTTGGAAAGGACTTTCATATTGAGAGCAATTAAAAATATTGAAATATAAGTGATTTTAGGTATTTTCAATGTCATGATTTAAAAATGGGACAAAAGTGGGGCAAAAACCATACAGATTCTAAACTGTATGGTTCTTTTTTTATCT